>JBCCKZ010000018.1:0-19995 GCA_039027135.1 Planctomycetota bacterium | reverse complement strand
GTAAGCCGGCTGTGGTGATTTCAGCTCGCGGTGGAGCCTATGGAGATGAAGCATCGGGCATGGATCATCAAAAGCCCTATGTTGAGCAAATCCTTGGCTTCTTCGGATTCTCTGATATTCGACACATTGTCATCGAGCCTACCCTAGCGGCACCCGATGATGTCAGCACAACGGTCAAAACGGCGATTGAACAAGCCAATTTTATCGCCGCGTCTCTTTAAGCTCATCATCACAAATTCGTCTTCTTTCGACGGCTGCGTTTCGTCGATTTTGGTTCACGTTGAATCGAGTTGACGGCTCCAGACTGACGACTTGGAAGCGGGGTGACAATGTCTTCTTTCGGAGGCAGTAATCCCGCGAGCTTTGCTTTCAACGCTGCGAACTTGTGGTTGTTTGTTTGATTGGTCCACTCGTGCGGATCGCTAATGCGGTCATATAGTTCGGTTTCGCCATCCCAATAACGAATGAATCGCGCACTCTCGGTGCGCACCGACATATGACCGTCGTACACGGTGATGGCCGGTTGCGGCCGCGGGGACTCAACGTTCTCCAGAAGCGGCAAAAGAGAATGACCATCGAGATGATTCGGTCTATCGAAGCCACTTAGATCCATCAGCGTCGGGTAGATATCGATTAGCGACACGGGGCGTCTACAGATCTGACCGGGCGATGTCACTCCGGGAACACGCCACATCATGACGCAATCGGTGGCTTCTTCCCAAAGCGTGCCTTTGGACCACTGTTGTTTCTCGCCTAGGTGAAAACCATGGTCGCTAATGAGAACAACGATCGTGTTGTCTCGATGGGGGCTCTGATCCAGTGCCGTGAGAATTCGACCCATGTGATAATCAGAGAACGAGACGCTGGCCAGATAGCCACGAATCGCTTCCTTGATCAGACCGTTTTTCTCGATCTTCTGGTCCCAGCCGAGGTTGACCAGCTTCTTTGCGTATCCGGGAACGTCGCTCAGATCACCAGATTCAACCGGTGGTAATTCGATCTCGTCGAGCGGGTACATATCAAGGTACTTTTGAGGAACGTACCACGGATAGTGAGGATGGAACAATCCGCATGAAATGAAGAACGGTTCGTCATGACTGTGTTGCAGGGCCTCGATTGCGGCATCGGCGAGACGCTTATCACTCATTTCGGATTCATCAAGATGAGTCGCCCCCCAATCGCGTTCAGTGAGCTTTCCGCTTGCGCTCATCGCGATACCATTGAGCGGTGCCCCCGGTGGTGCTGGCGTTCGCTTGTGATTCATTGACACGTCATATTTCACGCCCGTGTCGTAGCCGTGAGACACTTTCCCAAACTTAGCGATCCAGTAATTTTGTTCTTGAAATACCTTGAACAAAGACGGAATGCCTTGCAGGACCTGACTGTCGGCAACGTTGACGCCATTTCGTGAGACGCCTGACTTCCAAGGCGCAACGCCGGAGAGAAATGCTGTTCGAGATGGGGAGCAAACCGGACTGGCCGTGTACGCGTTATGAAACAGTACGCCCTGTTTAGCGAGCCGCTGTATGTTCGGAGCAACGACCCTACCGGCATAACGATTTGGGTCTTCAAGCAGCCAGGTGTTGAGATCATCAACAATGAGCAAAAGCACATTGGGTTTGTCAGTCGGCGAATCCCCGCGGGCTGTATTCGAAATAATCGCGCTGACGAAGATCAAAATTACGAATGTAGAACGCATCATAAACCTGTCTCTTTTTCTCTATGCCACGGTCCTTTGCTTCGTGATTAGGCTTCCTGGGCAGTTCGGCAATTGACTTGGCGTCCACTCAAGACACACGCATCGGGAGGGCGTGATTGCAAGTGACCTATTCACAGGCCGTATGCCGATTAGTCCATCGTGTCGTTAACACAATTCTCGAAGAAATGGATTGTCGGTTGATGAGTGATTTAACAACGCCAGAACCCTGATCGAGCCCCGTGTAGTCAAATCCTGAATCAACTTAAGTTCGTGCGAAAGAACTCAATGGTGCGTGTCCACGCTAGCTCGGCCGATTCTTTGTCATAGCGAGGTGTCGTATCGTTGTGGAAGCCGTGATTGGCACCCGCGTAAACGAAGCCTTCAAACGCAACCCTGTTCGCCTTCAATGCCCGTTCGTAAGCGGCAGCTCCGGCCATGATGCGGCGATCCAGCTCAGCGTTGTGAATCTGCAGTGGTGTTTTGATCTTTGCGACATCGGCTTCACCGGGTTGACTGCCATAGAAAGGAACCCCGGCGTCAAGGACATCAGGAAGAAGCACGGCTAACTGATTGACCATACCTCCACCAAAGCAGAATCCGACCGCGCCGACCTTGCCGGTTGACTTTGGATGAGTGTCTAACCATCGCGCCGCAGCCACGAAATCTTCAACCATCTCGTCCCGATCCCGGCGTCGTTGCATCTGACGACCTTCGTCATCTGTCCCGGGATAACCACCAAGGGGTGATAAAGCATCCGGTGCGAACGCCAGGAAGCCATCGCGTGCGAGTCGGCGTGTTACATCTTCAATGTACGGATTGAGCCCGCGATTCTCGTGAATGACCAGGACCGACGGATGCTTGTCGCCTTCAGATGGATGAGCCAGCAAGCCATCAATCTTACCGCCGCCCTGTGGTGAATTATACGAAGCCTCTTGGGTGCCGATTCTTGGATCATCTGAAGGCACTTGTTCCGCCCAGGCATAATCTGGCGAAAGACTTTCTTCAAGCATTTCGACCGTTATGCCCCCAACGGCAAACGCCGCGAGCCCTTTGACGTACTCTCTGCGAGTGAGGCGACCATGGGCGTAGTCGTCATAGAGGTCGAGCACTCTTTGATCAAATTCCTTCGCAGTTTTTCTTCGCATGAGACTATCAGTGGCTTCATTGGAGTTGAAATGCCAATCCGTGGAACCTGCGTGCCGCAGAGATTGGAATTGCGTTGAGAGCCAGGCGAGGTAGTCACTCAAAAATGCCTTTCGCCTGACATCAATCCAAGAATCTTACCAGCTCGTAGGTTCCGATTGTCCGCTGAATTCGTGACCGGCAACCCTTCTGGGGTGATTCGTACACTCCTTTGCTACACGAACGGAGTGAGCGATCTATTTGACACCCACGCAGTTTGTCGAAATCCGGCTAGACTATCTTTACCCAAAGACAGATCACTCAGTGGCTTACACCTTTAATGAGCGCTTTTGAATCAATCAACGTGAAGAGACTCGCAGAGCTGAGCTCGCAAAGCGGCTTTGACTTGATTGACGTTCGCACGCCGGTGGAGTTCCGAGAAGTTCGTGCGAGAATGGCTCGAAACGTGCCCCTGGATACTCTCGATGTGAAGGCCGTCATGGCGCGGCGAAACGGGAACGCCAGCGAGTTGCTCTATGTAATCTGTGGCAGCGGAACTCGATCACGCATGGCTTGTCAAAAGTTCTTCGATGCTGGCTTTAGCAATGTGGTCAATGTCGAGGGGGGGACGACAGCTTGGGACGCGGCTGGATTACCCGTCACTCGAGGAAAGAAAGCCATCTCTCTCGAACGGCAAGTGAGAATCTGTGCCGGGCTAATCACGTTGATTGGTTCGCTCACAGCGATAGCGACAGGCAACGTCTATTTCGCCGGAGTTCCCGCGTTCATTGGTGCTGGTTTGGTCTTTGCGGGTGTTACCGATACCTGCGGTATGGGAATGATGCTTGCTAGGATGCCATGGAATCGGTGAGAGAGTGAGACTCATCTGTACCAGGGAAATTGATCTTCGTTTCTCTCATTGATTGTGACTGATCTATGTGAGTTTCGCATGGTGCGGATGAGAAGCCTTCCCGTGATAGGCCATAGGCGATCTAACCTTGGCTACCTTTTTGTTACCACTCGACGAAGTTGTGCGTTCTTGTTCGTTGTGTTAACACTCAACACAGGCTCATCCGATCCTTGAGGAAGTGAGCATTCAACCAGCATCGACAGCTTCGGCAGGACCATTCAAAAGCGATGTATACCAGGTACAAGTATTCCGTAAGAGAAGTCTTGCTTTGGACACGGATGGAGATCCTTTGGCTTCTCCTGTTGGCTTTTTTGTACACAGCGTTGTATGAACTTGCCGGTTGGCATTGGATGGAAATCCCTTGGACGCCGCTCGCATTGGTAGGTACAGCTGTCGCCTTCCTCATCGGCTTTCAAAACAACGCCGCGTATGGGCGCGCTTGGGAGGCACGGAAGATTTGGGGTGGAATCGTCAATGAGTCTCGAACGTGGGCGATCATGGCTCAGAATCTGATCACCGACGAGCATGCTGCAGAGTCGGTTTCGCCAGAAGAGTTGGCTCAGCATCGGAGCCGACTGATCCATCGCCATATCGCGTGGCTGACGGCACTTCGACACGCGATGCGAGTCAAGCGTAGCTGGGAAGTCTTCGCGGAGCACCGAACCAGCAAAGAGTGGTACGAAAAAGTAGTGTTACCTGAACGCGACACCGGTGTTGATGAGGAACTCAAGCCTCTACTGGGCGAAAAGGAATACGAACGAGTGGCTGGTCAAACGAACAAGGCCGTCGCCATCATGGCTATTCAGTCGAACGATGTTCGGGAGCTAAAAGAGAGAGGTCTGATCTGGGAGTTTTCCTTTCTCGAATTTCATGCCGTCATCCGCGAGTTGATAGTGTTGCAGGGCAAATCAGAACGCATCAAGAATTTTCCCTATCCTCGTCAGTTCGCAACGATCGGTCACGATCTCGTTCGTGTGTTTGTTCTTCTTCTGCCGTTGGGCATCATTCCACAATTCTCTCGCCTTGGAGAGCAGCTTAGCGAAGGTTCGCCGATGACCGGTCGCTATTTCGTGTGGTTGGCGGTCCCCGTGGTCGCCACGATTGCTTGGGTCTTTCACACAATGTTGCGAATCGGGACGTCGGGCGAAAACCCTTTCGAGGGTTCAGCCAATGATGTTCCTATTTCAACGATCGCCCGTGGGATTGAAATCGACATGCGAGAAATCAATGGGGAATCACAGTCGCAGATACCGGACCCTCTGCCAACCGTGCACAACGTTCAGATGTGATTTTGAATGTTTGGCTTGCGTAGGTATCTCAATAGATTTGGCTGAGAACCTATCCGAATACATGTCAGCCAACTGGCCGTTAGACCACGATCCACGACGAAACCGTACGCTAGCGAGTTTCGGCTGAAGTTCTCAGCGTTAGCTACACAGACTTAAAGCATGCCTCGTGATTCTTTGGCGAAATGTATCTGTGTACTGATTACCCTGTTGATCTTTTGAAGCGAGTCCTCGAATATCGGCGGGCGCAATCGTAGGTACTCAAGAGATCAGCTCGGACCGGAATGAAGACCAAACAAAAACCAACCTTGTTCACCAAACTTGTACTCGTTGTTCTTTGTCTTGTGTTTTCTCATCAAACCGTGGCCAAGGAGTCACCATGGAAAAACGGCAATCGAATAGCGATTAGTGCCGATGGAAATCCCGACGCGGACCCCGATGACGTTGGCGCGACGCCATTGACTCTAGCCATGCTTGCTAAAGCTGGCATGCAGGAACAAATCGTGCACTACGATTTCAATAACTTCTTGGAATACAAGAAAATCGTCCCCGCGAAGAACCGCATGTGGACAAGCACGATGGGAGGTCAAAGTCGTTGGGGCTTTGACTCAAGCCGGTTCTTTGATGCAGCTTCCCGACCAGACGCAGCGATCAAGCATCTGACCGAACAGATCAATAAGTCAACTGCGATCGATCCGCTCTACATAGTCGCAGCAGGACCGATGGAACTGATTTACCGTGCTTTGGATAAGGCCGACGGCGAATCTCGGAATCATGTCCAGATTGTCTCGCATCATGATTACAACGAGTACTTCAAAGCCCGTTTATGGCACCGGAACTGGGACGACATACAGGCTCTCGTTCCAGGTATCGGTTATCTACGCATTAAGGATCAAAACGGCAAAAACGGCTCTGGCCTGAAGGCTGATGAGCATTCAAAATTCAATTGGTTGAAGGAACACGCCGACCCAAACTTAAATTGGGTTTACGAGCGGGTTTTGGCTGGTAAGCCCGATGTATCTGATGCCGGGATGCTCGCTTGGTTGATCGGCATCAATGGCAAAGACGAAGTCGTCACGATAAGTGATTTGCAGGCTTGGTTTGGAGAGGGCCTGATTGCCACAAATGGCGGAAGTGATTCGACGCCGCCGGCACCAGCTGGGAGCCAACCCGACGTCGCGCCTCCAGTACCGGAGAGCACCTTTCTCGAGGTCGACGGAAAGATCGTGATCGAAGCTGAAAGCGTACCGCTTGCTGGCGAGTGGATCATCGAGACGATCGAAGACGATTACAGCGGCTCGGGCTACATCCGCTGGATGCCGTCTTGGATCAATAAGATCAGTCATCAGCATCAAGGTGCGTTGATGTATAAGCTATGCATCACGAATCCAGGGAAGTATCGGATGGCCTTAAGGTCATCCCATCGCGGGGCTCCCGAGAGAGATAAATGGAACGATTGCTGGACTGTGATGGGGCTTAACCCTGTGCATCCCTACGGCATGACACGCAAAACCTATCACTCAATCAATCAGGAGACTTTTGATGATGGTGCTGGGTTCACCTGGAACACAACTCATGACAACTACGGCTCGGTCGCCAAGAAAGAAGGCCATTTTTCAAGACCTGTTTATGACCTAGACAAAGGCGATCACTACTTTTGGATCTGCGGCCGATCAGGAGGCTATCGAATCGATAAGATCCATTTCTTCAAGGAAGGGGTCGATGGATTCAAAAGCGATGAAGAACCCACGACTCCAGTGCTCAGTGGCGACTAAGGGATGTGCCCAGCAGAGAGACTGATCCAGACCCTAGGTCAGTTTTTCGAGTACGTCGCTCGTTCGAAAGTGAGCGACCTAACCACTTGTTTCAGGCATTACGGTTAAGATGCGGTCTAGGTCTTCGATTACCTTTACCGTTCGCTGTTCGACTCCCGATCCATTTAGGTGGTACGGAGTATTGAAGAAAAGCAGATCGCTCATTCGGTATCGCTTACACTCAGCATCAAATTCGGTATTTTGTTCAGCGAGTCTTTTCGTTATTGCGTCTATCAAACTCTTCTGATTCTCGAAGCTTACCGCCTTAAGGCTAGGTGGCAGAAGTACAAATTTCGCACCGCATGAATCAACATGCTCTTTGAACTCCCTCAAGCCAATGAACGCTTCTTCATTCAGTTTCGGGTTGGGGGCTTTCGGCGGGAAATCTGAAAATGCCGTTTGCGGAAGGTCCCAGTGCAATACTGCGTCGCCATATTGGTTGAATGAGTCACGCGTGTAGACGCGGGATACAGAAGTTTTTTGAACGAGTCTTAAGCGTTGGCATAGTTTTGTTGCACTGTACGAACAAAAATCTGGAAATAGATGCAAGGACTGTTTCAGGTCGAGCGTCTTTCGCCCTTCCGGATAGACGTCGCAGAGCGCTGCGACAAGTTCTCGACTTCCTTCGTAGCCCTCTTGAAACTGTGAGTACTCAGGCATGACCACGACCGTATCTCCTTCTGCGATCTTGCCAGTGCAAGTTTCGAGCATGAACTTCAACCCTAGCCCGGCATGCAAAGCTGTATTGTGTACAGGTTGCCTAAAGTGATTGGCTAGAAGTTCGCTGTTCATGCCGAAACTGACATTTGATCCGCCAATCAAAACCATCTTTGGCGAACTCGATTCAGTTAAACGCTGTATTTTGTCCGGCAACGCTCCCAGTAGGTTTCGTTCGACGAGCATCGGGTTCGGAATGAAGCTGGACATCCCAACAACAACTGCTGTGCAAGCCAAGAACGTTAGGACTCGGGCAATAAATCGCTTCATGTTCTAGCGTTTTCCGATGTGATGCAGTTGGGTCAAAACTGGAAGTAAATGAACTCGGACGAAGCTCGATAATGCGACAAACACAGCAAGACAAGAAGAGCGTATATCACCCATCTGACCGGAGTTGGTAGCCTCGAGATTTCCAGCACGAATGTCTTTTTCTTTTGGATCCATTCAATAATGAAGAGGACACCGATCCAGAGCAAACCGCTGCGATAGACTTTCGGCATGGAGAAGAGTGAAGGGTCTAGCATCCCACCAATGTAGCCAATGGAATCCGCGAACGTGGGTGATCGGAAGAATACCCAAGCCAAAGTGATGGCCATGAAAGTCATGGTCATACCGGTCATGTCTCGAATGCTTGGGATTAAATGGCCGCCACCTGATTCGCTCTCGACATTGCGGCGATTGGTACCGAGCAACAATAGTGGCAGAAAGTACAGCCAGTGTAGAAAGCCCCAGCACACAAAGGTCCAGTTGGCGCCGTGCCATAGACCGCTCACAAGAAAGACGATAAGCGTATTCCGTATGGTTACCCATCTTGAAACACGACTTCCGCCTAACGGGACATAGATGTAGTCGCGAAACCAACCCGAGAGGGACACATGCCAACGACGCCAAAACTCGGCTGGGTCACGTGAGAAGTAAGGTAGTTTGAAGTTTTCCATCAGCTCGAAACCAAAGAGCTTTGCTGTGCCAATTGCAATGTCAGAGTAGCCTGAGAAATCGCAGTAAATCTGGATGGCGAAATAGATTGCTCCAAGGACAAGGACTGATCCTGGCATCGATTCATAGTTGGCGAATATCGGATTTGCCAGTGCACCGCATTGATCCGCAATCACGACCTTCTTGAACATTCCCCATAAGATTCGGCACATGCCCTCACGAGCCGACTCGTACTCGAATTTTTTTTCAATGGTGAATTGGCCAAGCAGATGCGAAGCACGTTCGATGGGGCCAGCTACAAGTTGTGGAAAGAATGCCACGAATGCGAAGAAAGCAACTGCGTCTTTGGTCGGCTCGAGTTGCTTTCGGTAGATGTCAATGGTGTAGCTGAGCGTCTGAAAGGTGTAGAAGCTGATACCGACCGGAAGAACCAAATTGAGCGTTGGTAGGCCAAGCTCGATTCCAGCCTGCGATGCCGCTTGGCGAAGGCTCTCCGTAAAGAAATCATAGTACTTAAAGACGCCGAGCATTCCGAGATTGGCACATAGGCTGACGCCAAGCAGGAGATTTCGCTTCCAGCTTTTGCGAGCTTTTCCGAGAGTCAATCCGACGCAATAATCAATTGCCGAGCTGGCAATGATCAAAAATAGGAAACGCGGGTCCCACCATCCATAGAAAATGTAACTCGCTATCAGGACGACGAAATTACGCGAAACCTGGTGTCGACAAAGCCAGAAAACGGAGAACGTAATCGGAAGAAACAGTGCAAATTCAACTGAATTGAATAACACCTAGATTTTCCAATGAAGACGCGGGTAGAGAAGATCGCAACACCTGATCGCAGTGTAGACATTGCCCGCTGGACGCTGTAACGAAGCTTTTGAAGCCGATACAAGATTCGATATGAAACGTGTCGATTGTATCGATTTAACGAAAATTGCGAGTCTTTCAGCTAAGCTCGAACGTGGTGCATAGCTCGTCGATGACCTGATCGGACATGGCCGATACTTCGCCGATCGCACCAGCGTTGATGACGGCTTCAGCAGTCGACTCAAGTACTTCTAAGCGGTCAAATGCATCCAGAACTGTCGACCCCGTCACGAGCACACCATCATTTTGTAGCAGTGCGGCGGGGTTGGATGGCGAGACATAATCGGCAATGCAACCATCATCACGATATTGAACGCCGTAAGGCACGCGAGGAACATCTCTCAGAAAAACATAGCTTTCGGGAATAGTGCGGACGTCTAGTGTGACGTCAGTCACGCTGAACGCGGTCGCATTGACCGGATGCGCGAACACGACTGCCTGAACATGAGGATGTCTCTGATAAATGGCTTGATGGGCGCGAGCCGCTCGACTGGCCAACTTGCCACTCTCGCGATCATTTCCGCTTACGAGCACTAGGTCTTCAGCCTGCAACAGCTCGCGGTCCTGCTGGGTCGGCGTGATGAGAAACGATTGATCGCTCACCCTTGCCGAAAAGCTGCCTTCAGTGCTTATTAAGAGTCGTTGGCGACAGCCGCGACGCACGAAATCGCACAGCTGCTTACGCAGTTCGAGTTCACAAGCAGACGCTTCGACTGGTTCAAATGAATCAAAATCAACGCAACGTTTGGCTGCCTGGTTGAGTTGTCGCTCGCTGAGGAAATTCACGGCTCCCAGATGGCTGGCTTTGATCAACGTCTTGCCAGCGAATTCAAAAGCCTCAAATCGTTCAAACGCGCGTGGCAAGTCGATTCCCCCCACAACAACCCCGTGATTCTCTAAGATGACGCTGTCGCATCCCTCTGAAAAAGCGTTAGCAATGCTCTCGCCAAGTTCTTCGCTGCCTGGGCAAGCGTAGGGCGCGAATCCTACTTTGCCGCAAACCGAGCGTGCTTGGTGAAAGAGCCTCGTGTCGGGAGACTCTCGGCAAATACTGAACGCCACCAGTGCGACGGGATGCGCGTGAACAATCGCGTGAATATCAGGACGGACATCATAGATGGCCTTGTGAAACGGAAACTCGCTCGATGGAGGATGTAATCCATCGGCCGTTCCGTCATTGTGAATACAAACGATGTCCCCACGGGTCAAATTGCCCTTGTCCACACGTGCCGGTGAAATCCAAATGTCACCCGAAGTATCGCGCACGGAGAGATTGCCACCGGATGTTGTCGTCATGCGATAGCGATAGATGCGATCCATCGTCTGCATGATTTCATCGCGAGGATGCAGCGTTTTGCGAACTCGAACATTTGCATCGATGGCGTGCTTCGGACGATTCACTTGCCTATTCATGATCCGTCCTAGGCCAGTGGTCTTACGACTGATGTACTGCGGTAGTAATCCATGAGTGTTTCGATTGAGAGAACACCTCCTCCCATTCCACTCTTGTTGACGCCGCCGTACGGGACGCCGTGTGGGAAAACGTTGTGGGCGTTGATCCAGCTATTTCCTGCGATCATGGACTCGGCCACGCGATTGGCTCTTTCCGTGTCATTCGTCCAAACGCTATTCGCCAAGCCGTAGTCGGTATTGTTGGCCATCTGAATGGCTTGTTCTTCATTTTCGAACTTAGCGACAAACGCTACCGGGCCAAAGATCTCTTCACGTGCTGCGACGTTGTCGAGTGAGCCGGCCAGCAGAGTGGGTTGCACATAGTTGCCTTCGAAACCATCAACAGTTGCCGTGCCACCACCAATGAGACATTCGGCTCCTTGAGAAGCTCCCTCGTTCTGATAGCGAAGAACTCGTTCGCATTGCTTTGGATTGACGACCGGGCCCATTTGACTTCCGGGATCAAGCGGGTGACCAACCTTGACTTTCTGCATGAGCTCTTTGCAGTACCCGATGAACTCATCGTAGATGTCTTGATGGATCAGCCAGCGAGTCGCATCGCAACAAACTTGCCCAGTGTGAAAGGTGATCGCCCCAACCAATGCTTCGGCTGTGGCTTTAACATCCACGTCTTCAAAGACGATCGCGGCACCTTTCCCACCGAGTTCCAATTTGACGGGCACGAGATTGCGGCCACAGGCTTCACCCACCAGTTGGCCAACCTCGGGTGATCCGGTAAATGACATGCGTTTGATGCCGGTGTGGTTGGCGAGCGCTGCCCCAACGCTCGCCCCACGACCGGTGACCACATTGATCACTCCATCTGGCACGCCAACTTCTTTGGCTAGGCGGGCTAGATAGATTGCCGATAGAGACGTGTCTTCCGCGGGTTTGATGACCACCGTGTTACCCGCGGCTAACGCAGGCGAAATTCCCCAGCCAATTAGCAGGAAAGGAAAGTTCCAGGGAAATATGAAAGCGCAGGCGCCCCATGGCTGCTTTACGGTCCACGCTTCGTGTCCTTCAACATCAAGCACCGTTCGCTTCTCGACCTTATCTGAGAGGCCCACGAAATAACGAAGCGTGTCGACGAAGTTTTGAATGTCACCAGCCGCCTGAGCCTCAATCTTTCCGGCATCGAGTGCTTCGATCTGAGCGATGATCGGTAGTCTCTCTTCAACCGCGTCGGCAAGCCTCAAGAGTATGCCGCTTCGCTCCGATTGAGAAAGTCTTGACCAGCCTGGAAAAGCATCGTTGGCGATGTTCACAGCGTGATCGACCTCGGTTGCATTTAGGTCATAGATGTCTGCGATTCTTTGTCCCGAGCCAGGATCGATTGTCGCAATAAGGTTTTCCTGAGCGTTCGAAAGAGGCTCTCCTCCAGCAAAGCTTGGTAGAGGTGATTCACCTAGGAAGGAATCGACCTCAGGTAACAGCCGGACTTGGAGCGTTGAAGTCATGAATTGGCGTCTAGGGAATTGGGAATGGAAACGAATAGGTCCGCGATCGGAAGCGTATTCACGCTCTCCAGTAGCACAACTTTAACGCCACATTCTACAGGATTTCATTGAGGAAACCTTGACGATCGTTTCCGGACTAGGACGAAAGTACCAGTGTCGTCAGAAGCCAGAACACCTAGAACTTTGTGATCCCACCATTCAGTAGTCGCACGTTGTTTGTGGCAATTCCTTAAGATCAAGTACGCTACTGATTGAGTGGGCAGTATCTTATTAGTTCCAAACACAATCCGTCTCGGCTTTAAGTTTTCTCTTTGCGGATTTTCTCGTGGTAAAGCTACATGGAAAGATGATCCGCTTAATCACCGTTTCGACCTTGTTCGTGGCAAGCACCGCGTTCGGACAGAATACGCCCCTTGTGGATGACTTGATCAAGTCGTTGGACATCAATCAAGACGGAAAGTTGACAGCGAATGAGGTTGCGGAAAACAAGCGATATTCAAAGCAGTTCCCTCGCTGGGATACAGACGAAGACCAAGTTGTTTCGAGAGAGGATATCGTCGCTTTTCGGTACCGTTTTGGCATAAGTGCCGATGGAACACCTCTCCGACGAAGTCGAAGCGATGGTAGTCGCGGGCCTGGCGGTGTCTCAGTGCCATTTAATATTCCGGATATCGGTGATCTTTCACGAATCGGAAAAGGTCGGCGTCCATCCTCGATTGAGGCTCAGCACTCGCAGTATCTGTTGTCGACATCGACGCACGCGGTGAGTGGTAGCGATTACGTTGTTTTGACCGATCACAATGAAGCGGCTTATCTGACATCGCTTAACCAGCTGGCAAAGCATCACGGGGGAAAGTTAGTTCGTGTTTCGGATCTTGCCATTGCACATGATGAACCAGCCAAATTCCGTTGGCTTCGAGAGCAAGTCAAGAACGCTCGTTACGTTGCTATTGCACCGAGGCTTGTTTCGTTTCGAGAAAATATGGTGTTGGGCATGTGGGAATTGCTCTCCACGATTGACGACGACCCGATGCTAGATTGCTTTCCAGGATTTCTGGTGGCGTCAAGTCCACAGTCGTTTGCACTTCTGATCAACCAATCGATTGAGCACAAGTCGACATCAGCTGAAGAGCTTCGACCATTCGCCATCAATCAAGTGCAGAACTCTCAAGAAACTCGTTCGCTACAGAAATCAGGAATTCTGCGAAAACACTTTCAAAAAATCGGACTGCACACACCCATTGTTGCGATCTATGGGCCAACGGCAGATGAAGCGCCTCGACTAAAAGGCGAGCAGACCTGGAATTTGAAAATTGAGTCTCGGAGAGAGTTTGTGCGAACCTTCGAGGACACTATTAGCTTAGCGCTAGCCAAAGCGAATTTGGTTGTAATGCACGGCCACGGAGTACCCGGCATGTCTTGCAGTGTGGACGTCGATGCAGTTCCCGACGACTGCACTGGAAAAATTCTGCTATCGGGCTCCTGCTTCTCGGCAAACCCTGTCCGGTCTGATCTTGCCGCCATGTCGCAGGCACCAGGCGGATACCAGGTTGAAGCCCGAGATGCCTTCATTGTTCGTGCGATCGATAATGGAGCCATTGCGGCGTTTGGGCACCAGCGATTAAGCAGCGGGTTTGTGCACCTCTATCCAGTTTTGGAAAGTTGGTTGGATGGGCAGTCCATTGGGCAAGGATACCAGCAGATGATCAATGGCTTGATCGAACAGCGAGGGGCAAAGTCGGGCGATTTTGTTTTATCAAAAGATCAGTTGGCCAGCCGCAACCCAAGACAGCAGTCATTTCTGTACATCGTGATCGGTGATCCAGCGCTCCAACCATTTGAAATGATCAAATTCTAGGCACGATAAAGCAGTCTAGTGCCAAAACGATCAGTCATCTCACCTTGATTTTGGCAGAGTTGATCACAGGTTTCTTCACGACCCATCGCCCATCAATCAAACTGGATTCAACAGCCACGCCGTCGATGAACACGCCGGTTGTCCCCGATTCGGCGGGGAGACTCAGTAAGGCTGACACGCCATCGGGAAGTGTGAGCTCGAGCGCAAACGAATCTTGATTCGACCATTCGATTTGAATTGGTCCTTTGGGCGTGGGTACTTTGCCACCCGCACGACTCAATCCGCAGGTACACGGGCGGATCGATGCGACGCTCCAACCTGGTGATGACGGCTGCGCCCCCAGGATGAAACGCGGTAAAAGGTTCGCCGGTGCGGCGCCCCATGCATGATTCCAGTCCTGATTGGGCTTGTACTTCAAGTCCCAGGCTTCCCAGCTAATCGTCGTTCCACTGTCGAGCATGTGTTTCCAGCTTCGATCACCATCAGCCAGAATGAGATTCAGGGCTTTCTGGCCACTTCCCTGGATGAAAAGCCCCTCTAGAAAATACTGCGCCGCGTAGACACTACACCGCATGTCTTTTTGTTTGAGCCAGGCTAACAAGCCCGATCTTTTCTCGGGCGGTACAAGATCGAACGCTAGCGGAAAAAAGTTGGCGTGAACGCTGTTGTGATCGGTTCCAACGCCATCGCGATACAGCCCTGCTTCTTCATCGAAGAGCGTCGCTAGAAATGTTGACTTGGCGAGCTTGACGCGATTCGCAAAAGCCTCAGCATCGTTTGTCTTACCGACCGCTGTTGCCAACTCGGCCATTTGTTCCATCGCCTTAATGTGGAAAGCATTGACGACGGTGTTGATCTCAGTAAACACATAACCGTCGCGTTCCTTTTGAGGCCAATCAACGATGTCGTGTCTTTTCTGGTCTTGTTCAGCACTTCGGACAAGACCGTCTTCGCCGCTGCGATGCAACAACGTCTTAATCTTCAACTCTTCGTAGCGGTGCCTGAGCCAATCCACGTCACCGTTGTGCATCCATTCCGCATGAGCCATCAACACCATGTGCGGCGCCCATTCGGTCGGCCACGTCCCGTTTTCCATCAGCCAATCGAAAGTCCGCGCCGCCATCGTGACGCGGTCGTCGGTCGTGTAGTGGCTCAATTGATTGAGATACGCATCGGCTTCGTAGGGAATCCGTTCTCGATCGCCGTCCACATACACACCTGCAAACGTTGTCGCCTTGATGCTGTATTTACAGAGGTCCCAGATTCGATTGAGTGTTTCGTTGGACGACTCAAAGTGACTCGCATCGTCGTTCCAGGTCGATGAGAATGCGGCGCGTCGTTGAACCAAATCAAAAAGAAAGTCTTCCTCCAAACCTTCGATCTCGATCCAACGAAATGGCGTGACTGGACGCCAAGAAGGTGGCGTGAGCACAGCTGGTGGATTCGCATAGACCACGCCAGCTTGTTCGATATTCCGAGCATCGACCGGAGCCGGAACGATCCAATTTCCAATTTGCTGCCCTAGGCGTATGGCTGTCATTCCATAACGAATAGTACCCGGTGGTTCTCGGTCGACGCGACCTTCCTTTAGCTTTTCACCGAAGTGAACGCGTGCGGTTCCACGACCCTCAGGTACCGGCATGACGATGTTTCCGAAAGCGACTCTTCCAAAATCGATGAGTGTTACTTTGTCGCTTACACGTTTGATGCTCGTGGGCGATTGAACCACCAATGTGGCGTGATCGGCAGCGGGCAGCTGGGGCAGCTCTTTGATGAATAGATTTCGGAAACGATAGGTTTGCCCCTTCTCTCCGTGATGGTGGATTCCAATAAAACCTCTTGCATCGGCCGCGTCTCGAAATCGAACGGTTTGAATCCCGTTGACCTCGATCGTGATGAGGTCTCTAACGCAGGTGATCACGTATCGATTCCAGCCATTTCGGCGCAACGCGTCCCGGATTCGCGGCGTCGCAAAGAACGCTTTTGATTCTTCTTCGTGTTTCAGGAATCGATCGGTTGATCGACCTTTAGTGCTGGGCCAGATCCATCCTCGGCGGCTTTCGTCGTAGAAGCCGCCCGACCAACGGCGATCCGAACCATCGCATTCGGCCTGATATCCGTAGACAATCTTCTTGGCGTCTTTGTCAACGTGACAGCGAAACATCACACCCGAGTTGGCTTTGCCTTCGGGAAGATGAATGTCGACGCTCAATCGGAAATCAGAGTACTGCTTTTCGGTAACCAGGAAGAACTTCTTATCGGCCAGCAGGTGAATTTCACCATCAACAACCTCCGCTTTGCCATGCGAATAGGGGTTGCGCCAACCGGACAGGTCCTCTCCGTTGAAGAGTGCCTTGTAACCACGGCTAACCATCCCATTGAAGCTCGCCAGAGCATCATCGTTGAGCTGGGGACCAAGAATTGATGCTGGTGGCTCCTGTGCCACTAGTGTCCTGAAGACAAGTACTGTGAAGAATAAGATAACGATGGAACGGAATGTCATGATGTTCGTTTTAAGACTGATATCTCGATGATGACTTCACTTGGCATGAACGCTAGCGCATGGCGAGTCTTGGCTGGCAGAGGCACGTGCTTAGTTCTCTCCGGTACGAAATCGATACCAATACGCACCATCATTAAGCGGCCCGGCGGGTTTGCCGCCCAATCGAATCCAGCCAGGATCGGCGAGTGCGAAATAGGTCGTATTGGGCTTCAAAGAAGGAAGGTTTGAAAAAGTAATGCTCTTCTTGCCCTCAGCGGCATGGCCCGGCTGCGGATCCAGCTTCCAAACCGGTTCATTCACCAATCCCGCTTCATACAATCGAATAGTCTTTCCCTTTGTATTGGCGAAACTAATCTCGTCTTTAAAGAAGAATGCAATGGAGGTTTGTTTTGGGACATTGAATGCAGACATAGGTGGCTCGGCCCTCACATAAGCAGGCAACACCATGCGGATTCGATGAAATCCCCAGCCTTCCTGGTATCGTTTGAGGGGAGCTCGCCACGATCCAGGCATGATGGTGCGTTCGGCAGCGAAATCGAACCAGCTTTCGCTCATTGCTGATAAGACTGCAGGTCTTTCGCTCGCCAAATCCGTTGATTCTGCTGGATCTTTGCTGATGTTGTACAACCGCCATGGCCCGTCGCTAATGCTCGAGATTTTCCAATCACCCTTAGTGAGACCTTTGCCGGTTTGATTGAAACACCAAAATATTTCATCGTGGATCGCGAGGTCTGGAAGCGTCTCGTCAAGCATTAACGGAAGCATCGACTTGCCGTACAGCGGCTCGAGAGCACGCTCTCCATCGGATGCGGGGTACTTGGCATTTGCCAGTTCAAGGAAAGTCGGGTAGAGGTCGGTGACGTGAAGTCGTTGCTTTCGTATGCCTCCCGCTCGATCATCCAACATCCGCGGCCAACGCACGATTAACGGGACCGAGACACCACCTTCTTGAGCGCACGACTTGTACCATCGAAAAGGTGTGTTCTTCAAATAGGACCAACCATTTGAAGCAAACGGATTGGTTCCAGCCTTCCAAGGGATTTGGTCGTCGTATGTGTGGATGCTTCCATTCCCGTAGGCACCACCGTTGTCGGCCATGAAAATAACCATCGTGTTGTCTTCAAGCCCTTCGTCTTCCAGGTACGAAAGTAGTCGTCCCACATTCCAGTCAAGTCGGTCCAGCATGCCGGCGTAAGCGGCCATTCGACGGCACTCTTGTTGCTGAATTCCTTTGGGCAACTCGTCCCATCGCCTCACTTCGGCTTCGGGTGACGACATCACGTATCGATCATCGATCAGCCCCATCGTTTTCAAGCGTTCGAATCGTTCTTGACGCAGTGACTCCCAACCCTCTTGATAGCGATCGTAGTACTTCTCGACATTTTCACGTGGTGCATGCAACGGACTATGTGGAGCATTGAAAGCCAAATAAGTAAAGAACGGCTTACCCTGTTTCTTGGCAGCTGTAATCTGCTTGATCGCGTCATCTGTAAAGGCATCCGAGCTGTACCATCCATCAACGACCGGTTTTGGCTTCTCTCGGTTGCTTTGAATGGCTGGTTTGCCTCGTTCAAATCCAGTCCAACTATCGATCGCGCCCCCAAGGAATCCATAGAACGATTCGAAGCCGGCATCGATCGGGTGACCCGGCTGGTGCCACTTTCCGCTGATCGATGTGACATACCCCGCTTCCCGCATCAGCTTTGCAATGGGAACCGAGCGTCGATAGCGGTCAGACTGTGAGTGTTCATGCCCAGTCAACAAGCTGGTGCGGGTGACCACACACATTGGATTGACATGGAACTCGCTGAAGCGAAGACCTTGTGACGCCAGGAGATCCAGATTGGGTGTGTCGATTTCTCCACCGAAGCAACCAAGGTCTGAGAAACCGACATCGTCAGCGACAATCACCACAATGTTTGGCCGATCGGAAGTCACTTCGCATCGAACTATCGATCCAACAAAAGTCACAATCAACAACGTGATCGCGACCAAAAGACGGGTCACGGCCGAGTCTCCTCTGAAGCCGCTTCCCGTTTCCCCTCGATATACCAATCAAAGTACTTCGCCGCGTTTCGGCTCATGCCCTCTGACTTCATCGCCCAAATACCTGGTGGTGACTGAGAAACTGCCCACGCTTCCAAGTCAGAGTGAAGTGAGGCCGCGATCTTGGGTTGTTCGCCAATCAGATCATTTGTCTCTTCAAAGTCTTTCTCGATATCGAAAAGGTATTGGCGATGATCACTGCGTATGTATTTCCATCTACCCTTGCGGATAGCAGCTTGACCCAACCAACGCCAATAGAGCACATCATGCGGTGCATCGCTTCTCTCTCCAGTAAGAAAGGGAATCAAGTCGACTCCGTCGAGATTTGGATCATCGGCAAGACCGGCTATTGAGCATGCTGTTGCACCCACGTCGAGCGTGATAACGGGATGCGAATAAACTTGACCGCCTGGGATCGTTCCTTTCCATTGCACGACGAATGGAACTCGAATGCCACCTTCGGTGAGCATGCCCTTCTCTCCATTCATGGGATCGTTCAACGAACCATCCCAACCCGGACCACCGCCGGGAGCGTCAAGCTTGTGAATCTTCAGTGGCGCTCCATTATCGCTTATGACGAAGATCAGCGTATCTTCTTCAAGATCATGTTTCTTAAGCACTTCAATGATCCGCCCCACACCATCATCGATTGACGAGATCATCGCCAACGCTTGCCGGCGGCGCTCGGGCATTGGCCCAGGAAAACGTTCGAGGTATTTTCGCGGCGCGTCCAAAGGCACATGGGGTGCTCGACAAGCCAGATAAAAGAAAAATGGCTGATCATGAAAGCGATCAACGAATGAACACGCAAAGTCGGAGATCAAGTCGATGTGATAGCCGTCGCCAGTTTGCGGCTGCGGAGTCAGATCTTCGCCGTCAAGATTCATGTTCCAGTGGCCCGGTCGGCTGCTGTTCTTGTGGAAAGCTTTGTCGAAACCATGAGCTGCAATCGCATCAGCTTTGCTTGGTCCAAGGTGCCATTTGCCGGCCATGCCAGTGACGTATCCAGCCCGCTTGAGACGTTCGGGAATGGTATCCAGATTGTCGAATCTCGCCATGATCGCCGCGTCTTGGAACTGCGGATTGGATTCGAGCCCCCACTTGGTTTGGTACTGGCCGCTGAGTAGGCCCCCCCGCGAGGGCACGCACTGCGGCGCCGTGCAGTAGCCGTCGGTCATGCGGACTCCGCCGGCGGCGAGGGCATCAATATTTGGCGTTTTGACATCATCAAAGACGCCCTGACAACTAAGATCAGAGTAACCATGGTCGTCGGTGTAGATCACGATCACATTGGGCTTCCGTTTTGTATTCGGACGATTACT
>JBCCKZ010000017.1:0-20009 GCA_039027135.1 Planctomycetota bacterium | reverse complement strand
TCGCCGACGCGCTCGATCGGTTCCTTCGGGATATCTACGGATTTCCCAATTCCGGCGAACGGGCCAGCCTGATTGAAGCCTACATGGGAGATCTGACACCGCAAAGCTACCGCGATCGGGCCATTGAAGGTTGGTTCGATGATCCGGCACCGATACAGGCGACGTCGCCCGGGTCGGCGACGCCCGGCGACGGTCTACCGCCAACCGGTTCGCTGAACCCGTCGGGCATGAAGGCATCGAATCCGGAGTGGGATGGACGTTGACGCTGGGAAGCGTGAAATCACCGTCGATCGATTCTATTTTCAAGCCGTGTTGTCTCACATGTTCAAAATCACTACGTACAAGGAAGTGGACATCATGGCCCGCGTTGGCGAGTTTCGCACCGTAGAGTGCTCCCAGTGCCCCGCTACCGATGATGCCGTAACGACGCGGCGAAACTCTCATCGTTGTTTCTTCTTCTGCTTCTTGCCGATCCAATCGGGTTTCGATGTTGGGCTAATGTCCCAAGCCACTGCCGGAGTTCGGCCTGGTTGATAAAGCATGCTTATCGCAATGGGGTGCTTTCCGGCTTCGAGCTTGACGGCACCAACGGCATTGGGCTGCGTTTGAAGGTCTCCATCAAGCAGCATGATTTGGTGGATCCTCGCACTGGCCGGTGATGTTCCTCGCATTGAAACTTGATACCAGCCAGTTTCCTTTACGTCTATCTGGTCATGCCAAACCAAGACACCTGGTTGCTCGACATGAATAATTGAATCCGGTACTTCACCGATCTCTGCGTTCACGCTGACCGAAGCTTCCCGAAGATCATCCACGTGAGGAACGTAGTTGTATTTGCCCTCGTGAAATGCGAGTTCGTTGCTCGGCGACGAAGTCAGCTCTTCGCTTGAGAGCGAAGCCACGGCCACATCGTCATAGGGCCTTGGTGCCCTGGAATTAGGTAGCCTCAATCTTGAGATCCGCTTGCGCATCGCTGCCTGAAGGCCAGTAGGCAAGGTAGGTGATTCGCTTAGATTGGTTTTCTCGGAATCATCATCAAGGTCATAGACCATAAATGGGTCGTTGTTTGTTTGGATGTCGTAGCGAACACCTTTGAAACCGCTCATATGAATGACTTGCATTTGTCGACGTCGTGTATCCGCACGATCACCGAAGGCTTGGTAGGAAGGTGTTTTGCCGTTTTGTTGATACTCAACGTAGATTGTTGATGCCTCAGGTGTGCCTTCGCCGGTCCAACGCGGCACTAGGGAAACACCTTCACATCTTGCAGGTTTGGGAACTGAAGCAATGTCTGCGAAGGTTGCCATCCAGTCGTGAAATTGGCTCGGCATCTCATCATCAATACCTTCAGGGATCAAGCCAGGTGCCCAAGCGAAGGTGGGTACTCGGATGCCACCTTCCCATGTATCACGTTTGATTCCTGTTAAGTTGCCATAAGATTCAAACTGGTCGGCTTCCCAGTTGACGTTCTCGATGTATGACTCCACATGGGGACCGTTGTCGCTACTAAAAACAACAATGGTGTTGTCGTCGATTTGTAAGTCCTTGAGTAGTTGCAACAAATCGCCAACTGCTTGATCGACGCGACGTACAGATGTTGCGAAGCGAGCTTGAACATCGCTGAAAGCATCGGATCGATAGTCTTCATGAACAAATGAGTCGATGGGAGTCGCTGCGGTATTGATCATCGAACCCGGCTTGCCGAGCCACTGAACGCCACCTTCAAGGCCGCCGCCTTCGGGATACTCACACGGAGGTAACTGCAAAGCCGCGTGAGGCGTGTCATATGTCAAAAGCAAAAAGAATGGTTTCTCATCGGCATTGTTTGCCTTGATGAACTCTTTAGCCTTCGCGGTGAAGAGATCTGTTGTGTAGCAGCCTTCTAGGTTGGCGGAGATCTCTTGTTCATTGTCCCAGAGTTCCTTGGGGGTTTTGTGGGCTTCGGAATTTCCCAGCGGCCAATGATGGGCTGGATAGTGTTGGTGGCCATCGCGATGGCGAACGTATCCGAAGAACTCATTGAATCCGCGTTTCGTGGGATAGGCTTGCCACTCATCAGGATTGTTTCCGTCGCCTTGAAGTCCGTACTTACCGACCAAACCGGTCGCATAGCCGGCTCCCGAAAGGACGGTAGCTAGTGTGTGGTTGCGTTCGAGTGCCCGATCAAACTGATTGTCTCGAATGGTGGCGAGTCCCTGATGGACACCCGTTAGCAGACTTGCACGCGAAGGGGCACAGACAGGAGCAGGACAATAGTGATGCCGAAGAATCGCCCCGCCTGCCGCCATGGCGTCTAGTGATGGCGTGTGTAATCGATGTTCAGTTTCACGTTGGTTCTGGTGCAGGACACCGATGTCACCGTAGCCGAGGTCGTCTGCCAAGATGAAAATAATATTCCTAGGCGCTTCGGCGGTGACGTTGAGGCCCGTCAGAATAAGGACGAGGAAGATCGCAAACTGACAGACACGCATCGATGGTTCTCCAAGATCGGAAGGTTGGGGGATTGTACCAGTGTTTGGCTGGTACTGTTTCATGCCAACGCTTGAAATTGGCGTGGTGGGATTTGATAGAGCCATGTGCCTTTTTGTTCTTGATCGTGCGGCCGAGTGGTCTGTCGTGCGGGGTCTCGAGCATCGCCTCGTGTTGATCACCTTGTGCGGAGGCACGTCGGGAGATGTGTGCGGAGGCACGTCGGGAAACGTGTGCGGAGGCGCGTCGGGAAACGTGTGAGGAGGCACGTTGGGAAACGTGTGCGGAGGCACGTGGTGAAATGCTTGTGGAGGCATGTGGGGAAACGTGTGCGGTGGCACGTGGGCCGAAACGGTTAGTCGAACCGACCGATAAAAAATCCATCTTGCCACGACAGTGAAACTTCGCCGATCATCCGCCGATGTCCCAGTTTTCGCTCATCGACGGCCCCAATCCCTTCGCGACACGGCAGTCGCGTCAGGACGGCCGAACACACGAAGAGATGGAGAACATTGTGACTCTCGCCGGCGCGAGTCCCGTTAAACGCGGCTTTCTCAAGGCAAGCAAAACCGTCTTGGCATACTTACTTGCCGTTTCAGCGGTGTTTGTGACGCTCTTCTATGGTGGACGCCTGGCGTCGGTCGCATGGGTGCATCGTCTAGATGGCCAGATGCAAGACGCGCCGCCGGAGAAACGGCGGGAATTGTTGATGCAATTGGTTGGGTTGTCTCCGTATTCGACCGGAGCAATTGCTACACGAGTGATTGACCCCGATCCGTCGGTTGCACAGCTCGCCCACGATATTTTGCGAGAACAGCAAAACCAGTGGACGTTGCTCTCACACGAGAAGAAGATTGAACGGCACCTTGGGCTGGTTCAAGCTTTAGGCGGCTTGAAACCGAGCCAGTCGATGAGATTGGCTCGCCAGCATGTTGCATCATTGCTGAATCAAACAATCGTTGACCTAACAGGCTCGAAAGATTCGAGCGGCCAATCGGTCGTCGAGGCGGCTTCTTTGGCCATGGGTGAATGGTACTCGGATAGTGAGTTCCCAGCTGGCGTCGCAGCGTTGGGCGAAATCACGCGAGACTCGCTGACCGACAGGCTGCCGCCGCTTCCCGTGCAGAATCTCGTTCGACAATCTTCACGAATTGTCACTCGGGATGGCGAACGCTGGCGAGTGAACCGTTCGACGGTGGGCACGATCGTGGATGAAGCGTCGGCGGATGCAGATCTCTCTTCGCCACAAGCGTCTCGTCTGCGAATGGTTGAAGCCGACGAGCCGGTTCAATTGAAACGGATCAGTCCGGCTATGGTCGATTCCACTTCGACTCCTGTTCAGCGACTGCATGTACCGGTTCAAGTTATCGGAGGTAGTCTTAGGCTGAATTGGGATGAAGAGAAAACAGTCGATGGAATTGATGACTCATTGCCGCCCTTGAACGCGTATGCAGACGCGTCGGTCATGAAGTTCCTTCTTTCACCTGATGGAAGCCATCGTCGAGCCGCTGAAATTGAATTGATTCGTCGGGGCTATGGCGATGACGAGATCTCGGACGCTGGATCGGCCGTACATAATGATGAGATGGTACGACGTCAGTTCCTCAAAGAAACCGTCGCTGGTAAACGAGACCCGAGGAATTGGTTGCCTTTGATGCTGGATGATCCTTCACCGTTGATTCGCCGCGAAGTGATCTCACTCATGTTGACGATGAGAGAACCGAGTTTTTCCGCGGTTTTCTCGAAACGCTTGGGCAACGAGACGGATCCCCGCGTCGCTGAGGCCCTTAGATTGGCGATCGCTCGATAAACTTCGCGCCTGAGGCGGGATTGAGCATGATGATTACGCCTCGAAGCGTTCCACTCCAACACACGCCCTAGGGAAACATCTACAATTCTGGCGTCATTAGCCTTGAATTTCGCACGGAGCGTCACCATGACGAAGCGTTGTCTATTTGTTTGTATGGGAAACATTTGCCGATCACCGGCGGCCGAGGGTGTCATGCAACGCTTTGCCGAAGAGCTGCGAGCGAACGTTTCGATTGATTCCGCTGGCACTCATGGATATCACGTTGGCGACCCACCGGACCAAAGGATGATACAAGCCGCCGCGGCGAGAGGATACGAGCTCCATAGTCGCGCGCGCCAGGTTGCCAAATCGGATCTTGATGGAAGCCACTTTGATTTGGTTATCGCCATGGATTCAGAAAATCACTCGGCACTGCTGGCAATGGCGTCAGGCAGCACCGATCACATTCGTATGTTCAGTGATTATCTCGACAGTGATGAATATCCCTCTGATGTACCAGACCCATATTACGGCGAGTCGGAGGGTTTTGATGTTGTTTTAGACATGCTCGAAGAGGGCTGTCCAATCATCCTGCAGAGTTTGGTGGGGGCAGACTTGATGGAAGCGGAGTTCGATACCGACTTTGGGTAAGAACAAACGCGACCCCCTCGGGAGAGGATGGTCGCGTTTGGCGATTATCTCAAAAAACTAGAAGGTTGATCTAGTCGTTTGAAAGCGTTGGTGGCATTGGGGCTGCCTCATCTTCTGTCTTGCAAGTGCAGGTGGCATCATCGTGATCGTGAGCACAGCAGCCGCCTTTGACGCTGCAGCATGATCCGGTTGTGCTGACAAGCATTGTGTGCTTGTCGTCGCCACCTTCGCAGCCTTTACAGGTGCACTTCTCACACGTGCACACGTCTGATGTGCAGCAGCTGCAATTCGCATCGCAGCTACCACAGCCGCATGAAGATTTCAGAACAAGCGCGTGTTTACCTTCCTCTGAGTTGCATCCTTCGCAGCTGCACTTGCTGCAAGAACACTTGTCAGTGGTACAGCAATCGCAGTTGTCTTCGCAGCTGCCACAAGCGCAGCTCGCCGAAAGTGCCGCACAGCGACCCGATTGGCAGCATTTGGCCTTCTTGAGCTCTTTGACGTTAATCAAAGCCACATGGCTTTTGGTGACGAGTCTTAAGACGTCGGCACCGGCCACATTCGCAGTGACCAACTTCGATTCAGAGGCACAACCGGGACACGAACATCCCTTGCAGCTGCACTCTTCGGAACCACAGCAGTTGCAGCCCTTGTCACAGTTGCCACAGCCGCAGAACTCGGCTTTCGCGACTGGACAATCGCTCTGAGAGCAGCAATCACTGCCTGCACAGCAGGTAGCATTAGGCTTTGATTTGCTCTCTTCGTGATGATCGGCCGAAACAATGGACGCTGGAAGGATTAAGCAAACCGTAAGCGCAAAACGAAACATATCTTCTCCGTTTGGAACATTGAAATGATTGAAGTTGTTTAATGGCTGGGAGCGTGAATGGACGCTCGACCTAGCTCAATCAAATCAACCAACGGTCCAAAGAGATGCAGACGTCACGCCAACACAGGCTGGGGCAAACGCTTGTCGTGTGTACGACTGAACGCCAATCACTCAATTCAATGATTGGTTCGATCGTCACTTCTCGGCAAAGCTCGAATTCGTCCCAATTCACGGCAACGGAAATCACTGCCGGCTCAAGCGCACGAACTCGACAGGTGGGACACGGACGCTCAGAGTCGCCCTGGCTTTCCATGCGATCCATGCAGCAGATCGAGACGAGGGTCTCCCTCGACGAAATTGCCCTGTTTCGAGCCTGACGGTCTTCGTCAATCGATGGCTGCCGGTGTAAGCAGCACTTGGAGCACGAGTCCCCGGACACATCTTCTGATGGCCTTTCGACTGTAGCGGAGTCGTGGCAGCAGCAATGCAAAGCCGCAAGGGCGGGATGGAACACACTCCCAAGCATCAAAATTATGCCCAGGATACTGTTAAGTCGTGTGTAATGCCTAAACGCTCGCATAAACTCAGTATAGTCCACAGTTAGGCGTTCGGCACAAGCCTTATTGCTGCTGCGGTTTGATTGATGGACGCTCCCAGTAGAAACAGTGACTCAGCGCCCCGGCCTGAAGAACTTCAGACTTCCCGATCCAGTGATCGAGAGAAAGATCAAACCTGAGCGTCGTGGCTCCCATCTTGGTGAGATGTGACGCCGTTTGAGCAAACAAATAGGTGAGTGCCTCCTTTGGCTCATTCTCGGGCAATTCGGGGATTCTAGTGAGCGTTTGTCCAAGTGGCATGACCGGTACTGCTGGCTCCGATATCCAAAGTGGGAGAATGGTGCTAGTCTCGGGTGTCGCCGTCGGAGCGGCGTGTGGCCGAGAATCCAGGAGCGATGAACAATGGAAGTTAAGGTGGGATCGCGCCGACGCGTTCCATAAGTCTCTTTCAGCCTGCTCTTCAATCTCGACGCGTTTTGACCGCTTGAATGCCAAGAATTGTCGATTCACTGGCATCCGGAATTGACTCAGGTCGATGATCCAGCTTTCTCGCCGAAAGATAGTATCTAACAAACCGCCAGTCAGTTCTTGAATGACTGAATCGTTTTCGGCGATACCGCAATGCGTTCCGAATGGCGGCAGTCCGGCGAGGCCCAGGTGAGTTGCATCTCCGCCAATAGCTAGCGTTTGATCGGAAAGCAGAGGAACTGCCCAATTTCGATCAGATTCAGGATTGGCAACCAAGTGTGTCAGCACGCGGTCTTTGCCGCGGGAAACAAAGTGCGCGTATCCCGCAATCTGCTTTGTTGCAGGATTTTCAAAAACCTGCAGATTCTCCGGATTGAAAAACAGTCGATCCAGGATCGCCGCCGTCCAAGCTTGAAAGCTGGGCGAATCTGGGTAGCCCATCGAGGCCCAGTAGTCGCAGTACATCCGCCAAAGCTTGGGCGGATCGTCGTTTCGAAAATGCCTCTGGATCAAACGAATCGGACGCTCAAGAAGTCTGAGTTTCTACGAGGTTAAACGTAATGGGAGAGTTGGCTGACGCTCGGCTGTCGGTGAAACTTGCGGAGATTTTGATTTCCTAATTGCCGTGATGGATTCACGCGACGTTCTAGCGATTGATTTGCTCGATAGTCTCGCTCACTCTTCATGCTCGTATTTTGTAACGGGAGTCCGCCATGGCGTGATCGACTGGCAAGAATGGATCCGCAACCTCGGCCTACGCGTAGCCAATCCAACTTAACAATGAAGCCCGCGACCGAAAACGGCCGCGGGCTCCTTTGCGATTCAATTTCCACGACTCAGAGATGCCAAAGCAAACGGACAATCCCACTCGACCCGTCTATCCAACACCGCCAATCCGCCAGCAGTGGTGAAATACGCGACCTCACCTCTGCCGCACCGGACCTTCCATACAGAAAGATCCCGGCCGGTTTCGGATTCATCGGTACTTCACTTCGGGAAACAACTGAATTGCTAAGGACTTGGCGATATCACACCCCATCTAGGCCACAGTCGTTCCGATTAGGCAATTTGGGGTCTCTTCCGATTAGCCCTCGCCATCCGACAGCACGGCCATGAAGGCTTTTTGGCTGATTTCGACGCTGCCGATGGCCTTCATTCGCTTCTTGCCTTCTTTCTGCTTTTGCAGAAGCTTCCGTTTTCTTGTGATGTCTCCACCATAACATTTCGCAGTAACGTTCTTCCGCATCGCAGGGACGGTTTCGCGAGCAATCACTCGGGATCCGATCGCCGCTTGAACCGCCACTTCGAACATGTGCCTTTCTATTTCAGCTTTGAGTTTCTTGGCAACGGCGCGACCACGACGATCGGCGTCAGCCCGGTTGCAAACGATCGAAAGGGCATCGACTCGTTTCCCGTTGACAAGGATGTCGAGCCGGCAGAGGTCGGCAGGCTCGTAACCGACCATCTCGTAGTCGAGAGTGCCATAACCTTTGGTGCAGGACTTGATCTTGTCGTGCAAATCGTAGACGACTTCAGCCAGAGGAATGTCGTAGGTCAGCATCGTGCGATTCGCGCCTAGGACCTCATGATTCTTTTGAATCCCTCGCCGTTCTTGGCAAAGCTTCATCACGGCGCCGATGAAATCGTTCGGTACGATGATGCTGCAACGAACGATCGGCTGGCGAAACTCTTCGATATCTCCAGGCTCTGGAACATCCTGGGGCTTGTGAATGTTGAGCGAATCTCCTGATTTCGTCGTGATTTCGTAGGTCACGTTGGGAGCGGTTTGGACAAGATCAATATCCGCTTCCTGTTCGAGCCTTTGTTGCACGATTTCCATGTGCAACAAACCTAGAAAACCACAGCGAAAACCAAAGCCCAAAGCATCGCTGGTCTCCGGTTCAAACTCAAAGCTTGGATCGTTTACGGCTAGGCGTTCCAAAGCATCTCTGAGTTCGGAAAAGTCTTGACCATCGCTCGGAAACAAGCCGCAATAAACCATGCGTTTGGGTCGAGCGTAGCCCGGAAGTGGATCGGCAGCTTGGGGGCTCGTATCGACCACGGTATCCCCAATGTGAACATCGCCGAGACTCTTAATGTTGCAAATTAAGTAGCCAACTTGCCCCGCCGAAAGTTGATCACAGGACTTTCGATCGGGCGCGAACTGACCCAGTTCGACAACATCATGGACGGTGTCAGCACGTGCGAACTTGATCTTCTGACCCTTTCTCACCGTGCCCCTCATGACGCGAACGTAGGTGATAGCGCCGCGGTAGTCGTCATAGTTTGAATCAAATACCATCGCCTCCAGAGGTTCATTCGGCTTCTCAGCAGGTGCCGGAATTTTCTCGATGATTGTCTCGACCAAGTCATCGACGCCCTGGCCTGTTTTGGCGCTCACGCGAACGCACTCGTCGGGGTCGGTACCGAGCGAGTTCATCATTTCTTCGGCGACTTCGTCGGGGCGAGCGTGCGTGAGGTCGATTTTGTTGATGACCGGAATGATGGTCAAATCATGTTCCAAGGCTGCGTAAGCGTTGGCCACGGTTTGAGCTTCGACGCCTTGGAATGCGTCCACGAGTAGCAGTGCTCCCTCGCAGCAGGCGAGCGCCCGTGAAACTTCGTACTGGAAGTCCACGTGCCCCGGCGTGTCGATCAGATTGAGTTCGTACTCGGTATTTCCTCTTTTGAACTTCATAGCTACAGCACGGGCTTTAATCGTAATGCCCCGCTGGCGTTCAAGCTCCAGGTCGTCGAGCAGTTGCTCCTTCATTTCCCGCTTGGTGACCGTCCCGGTGTGTTCAAGCAGCCGATCGGCCAGGGTGCTTTTCCCATGGTCGATGTGAGCAATGATGCAAAAGTTGCGGATGATTTTTTTCATCAAATCGATGTTGGAAATGTGTGTTCTCGCCGAGCGTAGCCGGCCAGACCCAGGAATCCGGCATCGGATCCGAGGGTAGCGAACTCGATCTTCGTGCCTTCGAAGACCTGTTCGAACGTTCGTCTTTTGAATTCTTCGACAATGCCCCGTAGGAACCGCTGACCAATTGGATCGTGCAACCCGCCAAAATTCATGGCTCCCCCCAACACGACCACTCCCGGATCCAACGTGTGAACAAGCGATGTGATGCCCACACCAAGCCAGTACGCGGTCTCGTCGACTAGTTCGACTGCCATTTGATCTCCTTTCAAGGCAGCCAGATAGACTGCTTTGGAGGTTACTCGCTCAGAGGGTAGCTCGCGGAGTGTTGATTCGACGCCCTCTTCCAGTCGCTTTCTAGCCTCAATTGCCACGCCGGTCGCCGAAGCATAGGCCTCCAGCTGGCCTCGACCGCCGCCCCAACCGCATAGCCTCGCGTCATCTCGCGAATCGACGACAATGTGTCCGCATTCGCTTCCGAAGCTGTTGACGCCATTGATGAGCTGATTGTCGTTGACGATTCCGCCCCCCACGCCGGTTCCGAGCGTCAACAGGAGCATGCTTGCGGAAGTACGGCCCCCACCTACCCAAAACTCACCATATGCGGCCGCGTTGGCATCGTTAAGAAAGATAATTGGACGCTCGATGCGTTTCTGAAGATCCTCGACGATGCCATAGCCATGCCATTTGGGAAGCTGTGGCGGCTCGACGAGCAAACCCAATCTGAGGTCCATTGGTCCGGGCGCACCCAACCCGACGTAGGGCACTTGCCCTTTGAGACCAAGCGATTCCTCCATCAGCGAGACGTGTTTGGATACCCTTTCGATGGCTGCCGGACCACCGTCGTCAGCCAGGGTTTGGATCGCTTCGAAAGCGACCGTTTGTCCCTCGCTATCGACCAAGCCCATCTTGATGCCCGTGCCACCCACATCGATTCCCCAGTAATACGGAGCTTTCGAATGCTCGATTGGCGTGAGTTCGCGGGTATCTGGCATGGGCCTAAATGCTGCGAGGCAGGTTAGTCGAAAAGTCGAACGAAAAGCACTCGCGAACGTTCCTGCCCTCCCGTTTGCGGCAGGGCCGGACGGTTCAAGGGCCGAAAGATTCAAACGCCGGAGAGGATTGAACCTTTATTGGCTCCCTCTCCGGGCTTCATCAAACTGGATTCGGAACTAGGGTTTTCCCCGATGGGGAGTAAACCGATGGATGTCAGGTTGAGCCCAGATCGCGTGGCAAGACCATTGCGAGCAGGCGAAGTATAGAAATCCTAAGCCAAGCTTGTAACCTCGAAGCCAGCACGGTATTCGCGGGATAGCATGTCGTTGGCAGCATCGTTGTCGACAAAAGTTTCAGAGTCCGCATCAAAGACTAGTTTCGGCCCGAGCGAAAGCGGCGTCTCATTCAATTTGACACCATTGGCACTCAGGTGCTCCACGGTTCGGCGAAGCGTCGCTTGGTCATCGTCTCGGGAGGCAATGGAACCTAGTGCCGTCTCGATATCGGAGGGCGAAGCAAGGTTCTTTTGGCCGAGGTAGTAGCCGATATTGCCGAGGTGGGCCACTGAAGCGGAAAGGTGTCCGCACATGGCATCGGCGTTGAGGGTCGAAGAGTCCCTTGATTCGACGGCGTCGAGGAAGTTACCGAAGTGCTCCCCGTTGAGATCGCCTGACGCTTTGAATTCGGCAATGACGTTTCGGTCTTTGTCCGTGGCGACACAGCGACCATAGCTAACTTGTGCGACATATCCTTCCGTGCCGTAGAAAATCACGCCGATCTTGTTACCAGGTTTGTCGCCAAAGAAGTCTCGGATCTCGGGTTCATCGCTTTTGCCAACATCGAGACCGCGAGTTTCAAACGTGATGGTTTTATCTCCGTAGTCGTAGATGCTGACTTGAGTGTTGGCGGTATCACCGGCGTCTATATAGCTCTTGTCATTTCGCTCAGCTTGATAGCCGAGTCGGCCAGCGTAGGTCAGTATCGCATTGGGATGTCGCTCAAGTCCCAAGCCCCAGCGGGCAACATCGGTTTGGTGTGGGCCTTGGTTTCCGGAGTCACCGTTCCCGTAGTGCCTCTGCCAGTGCCAATCGTAATGAAATTTCTGGCGTGTTAGCCGCGGATCGGTCAGCGGCGCCGGACCGCTCCAAAGATCGAAGTCAACTTTTTCAGGTATGGGATAGTCACCTAGTGGTCCAATCGACTTGCGACGTTTGTAGCAAAGTCCGCGTGCGAAGTTCACCTCGCCAATCTTTCCGTCTTCGATGAACTTGACTGCGTCGATGCAGGCGGCACTCGATCGACACTGCGTGCCGGTTTGGAACATTCGACCGTATTGCTTGGCCGTCTCGACCAACGCCCTGCCCTCTTGGACATTGTGACTAATCGGCTTTTCAATGTAGACATCCTTGCCAGCTTGCATTGCCCAGATACCACAAAGTGCATGCCAGTGGTTGGGTGTTGCACAGGTGAGGACGTCGAACGATCCCGATTCCAAAGCTTCACGCACATCCGAGAAAAACTCGACCGGCGTGCCCTGCTGCTCGATGATTTTTCTAGCAACTTTCTCAGCGACATTCGTATCAATATCGACGATCGTGGTGATCTTGGTTCGCGGATCCTTCAGGAGCGAGTTGATGTGTGATCCGCCTCGACCATTGACGCCCACGACGCAGGTTTCGATCGAACCGTTAGCCATTGCGGCGAAGCTATTCTGTCCCGCGGCATGAACGCCCGCCGCAAGTCCTGCCAAGCCAAGTCTGTGATGGAACTGACGACGAGAAATAGGGGACGGCATGGGCGGGACCTTTGGGCGGGTGAATCGACTGGCTCGATAATTATAGCCAATAATGGCCGACGGTTTTGGGGGATCACGCCCGTCTTGCTTGTGGTGCTTTAGAACGATTTTTGAGCCAACAGCAACAGCTGCAGAAAGATTGGGGCAGAAATCTCCGAAGGGTTTGCCGACCACTCGTTTGGTGGGTGTAGATGAGTCTTCTACCGGAACGGTACCGGAACAAGGTGCCTGCCAAGTGCTAATTCGGGCGTCTTACCGCTTGTCGTTGAAAGGCTCGACAAGTACGGTCCGATGCAATTCTCTTCTTGTGGAGCAATTGCTTTGCCAGCCAATGCGAAATTGATACGAACGCTTCGTCTTTCTATGCAGTGGACGCAGTTGGAACTTGCGAAGAAGTCTGGCTACACGGAACGGCTAATTCGCAAGGTAGAGTCAGGCGGTAACGTCGCCGAATCGACGCTACAAGATATCGGTGATGCCTTTAGGGATGCTGGCATCGAGTTGAACCAAAGTGATCTAAATTTTGATCCTAAACAGCTTGCGCGTCGATTCATCGAAAGCATGTATCGCGATCGCTCCAGAGTTATCGATCAGTGCCGCGACTTTTTGCACGAGGATGTCGTGGTCATCTTTAGCGGTGACATGGAGCATATCCCGTTCGCTGGCAGGCATGAGGGTATCGACGCTGCGCGTAAAGCCTTCGAGATTTTCTTCTCGATCTTGGAGCCACCCGAGGATCTTTCCGAACTGAGTCATTGGGAATACCTGGCAACAGACCGTGGTGCTCTTGCATGGGGAGACTCTTGGATTCATCCGATAGGTCGACCGATGAATGAGCCTGTTAGAACAGCCGTTCGATATGAGTTTCAACGCGGGAAACTCAAACTCTGGGAAGATCGTTTTGATACTCAGGCGGGCGCTCTTGTGATCCAGGAGGCTCAGTTAGAAAAGAGTGAGCGAGTCAAGCTAGGTCATCGAACGGAGAGCTCGCCGACCGAAGGGCACTAGTTCACTTCTTTAATCAACGGTTTACGAAGTTGTAATCGAATGAGGGTTGCAAAGTATTAAACGATGAAAGGAACTGGAATAAAATGAAAAGTGTTGGATCATCTATACGAATCAATGGCCCACTCGTTGCGAAGTTGCGAGGCGATCAGGGTTGGACTCAGTCTGAACTAGCTACTCAGTCGGGATATACGGAAAGGTTGATACGTAAAATGGAGGCTGGGCACCCCGTCTCTAATGCAACCTTAATTGACATTTGCGACACGTTCACAAGGGCTGGAGCATCATTGACGGCCGATGATCTTCAGTACGGTCCTGTGCAAATGACAAAAGAGTTCATTCACGGCATGTACGTGCACAAGGGTGAAGTCATTAATCAATGCAGCCATTTCGTAAGTGCAGACATTGTGGTTGAGTTTAGGGGAGATCCGGCGGTGTTCCCGTTTGCAGGCCAGCACGTAGGGATCGATGAAGCTCGGAGCGCGTTCGCTGCGTTTTATTCTGTTCTTACACCGCCGGAAGATATTAGCGAGTTGGATTCGTTTAAGTTTCTAGAAATGGACAAGAGCGTGCTGGTGTGGGGCGAGACGATGACTCATCCCATCGGCACTCCAATGGACAAGCCGATTAAGCTGGCCATCCGCTTCAATTTTGAAGACGGCTGGTTGGTGAAGTTTGATGATTGCTTCGATACCCAAGAAGCCTCGAAGCACTTTGAAACAGCTGAAGGCGATCAAGCTCCAGCGGAATCTGATTGATGTCAAGCACGGTTCGCTTGATGGGACGACGTCTCATCGAACTTAGGGCGATTGCCGATTGGACGCAGAGGGATTTCGCCAGATACAGTGGGTATTCGGAGCGGTTGATTCGAAAAGCCGAATGTGGGGGTAGCATCCGCCGAACGACGGCGGTCGACCTGTTGCAAACCTTGCAGGCAAGCGAATCGATCAACCAAACACCGGCTGCGGCTGAGCCACTGGAGTGTTTCTTGGATGTGGATGACACCGATGTTGTCGGTTTATTGCGTCGTTGGTTTGAATTGATATTTAATCATCGAAGACTTGGGGTGATCGACGAAATGACTAGCCCCGATGTCGTTTTGTTCGCCGAAGGAGTCCGCCGAAGAGGACGCGAAGTCATTCGCCAAAGAATCTCGTCGATCCTCGAAGCGTTCGACCCTCTGCACTTGTCAGTCGATAACTCGCATCGGGATGGTCCCACGGCAGTAATCTACTGGAGCGTTCGCAAGAAACATATTGGGACGTTTGCAGGAATCGAGCCGACCGACCGTTGGATCGAAGTCTCCGGCTGCTCCCAAGTGACCTTCTACCAAGGCCGGATCGTTGAAGCGCGAGACCATTTTGACGTTGATGCGATGATTCGCCAAATGACCAACGACGGTCCACGAGTATTTTAAGTTGAAATTTTTGCGCTATGAATGCCAATCCCATCTGATCCGCGTTAAAAGGACCGAGTTCGACGACTGCAAGCCGCTGTCGCGGCAACTGCCATCATTAGCATTCCGGATAGAGGCTCTGGTATTGCAGTTACTGTGAGCGAACCGGTCGGAGCAAACATCGGCGTTTGCGTGGTGCCGCCTAATAACTGCAGCTCGGTCGTTTGGCCCAGAGTTCCCAGCGTATCCATCGTCAAAGTAAAGGACTGGCCTGCTGTTAAACCAGATGTGTTCAAGGTAAAGCGAAATAGTTCGCCGTTGGCGATGACAAAGTCAGTTGCGGGTTGATTTAAATTGATTCCCGGGTCAATGATCGCACTCGGAGTAGGCAAGCTACCTCCAATGATTGGGTCGACGCCTCCAGGCGCGGTGGCGCCGTTGAAAAAAATAGATTGGGAGAAATCGGTACTGGTTATCTGAGGCGTCGTCGAACTACCGCCCAGGGCTGGACCACCGTCGCCAACCTGAACGATGGCGGATGTCACACCGACAATTTGTTCGGTCCCGTCGATAGTGACGATGAATTCGACGGTGTCAGTGCCTTCCACGACAAACATGTCTGGGATCGAAATGACCGCCGCTGAAAGCGACGAGGTAAATCCCACCAGAATGATGCAGGTAATGACAAAATGGCGAAAATGAGTTTTAAGTCGAAACAAGATGAACTCCATGTGAAACAAAGTTGAGGAAGCGATTGAAGTTTTTGTAGCTGAATGCAAATCAAAGTGAGTAAACAACGTTAGCCATTGTTCTGTTGAGGCATGCGGAACATTCTTAGTGCGTTTAAAAAGTTAGTTGGATGTAGGCGAATCTGAGTGATGTCTGTCGTGTTGACAAAGCGGTCTTTATTAATGTCAAACGGGTCGTCTACTGCGGCGGGATTGAGAAAGTTCCGTGGATTTAATCGAACCTGAGTGATGTCACTCGTGTTGACAAAGGCACTCGCTGAGTCGTTCAACGTGTCGCCAGGTGCATTGCCCCAGAAATGTACCTCCTCATCCGGAAGTCCGGTTTGATCGGTTGCCTTGAGAGTGACTTGGAGCCAGGTTCCCGCGATCGCACCATCGGCCCATGTGAGTACGATTCGATCGGAACCATTCAAACCTGCACCTCTTCGGACCGTTATGGAATCAGGCGCTGGTGCGGCTTTCCAGGTCGTGAAATCCGCTGAATTCCCCACCATGAAGACGAAGTCATCGACAGTAGGATCGCCGGTGAGGTCTTGAACGTCGATCATCAGCCCATTGATACCCCGTGTGTAGCCGGTGTAGTTGATTCTTCCTGCCATTTCACCCGGCAAGAGTGCCATTTTTGTTGGATCAATCGCTGCATCGTCATTGGTCCCATCGTTTCCTGCACCGCCGCCGTCGAAGAAAGACCGGTTGTAGAAGATGTGTCGGCCGACGACTTCCGCTACCGCAGGATCCTCCAGTCCGCTGACTTCGACGTGGACAGTTGACGTCGACGATGAACCGTCAGGTAAACGCACCGTGTAGGCAAATCGGTCAATCGTTGATTCGCCAGCTCCCAGATGATCCATGGCATCGCCGGGTTCGTACCGGACTCGCCCGCCACCGATCGGGGTGACGGTTCCCAACGTACCCGTGGTATCCAACCAGGCTGCATCAATTTCCAATATTGGTAACGAACCAACAGGGTCGTTGCCTAAGGGATCGAGAATCAAGCTGGTGTCTTCGTCAGTGGCGAAAACCAGATCCGACAGAAAGGGATCCGATGCCAAGGACGGATCGACGATCCCATCATCGATTGCTGTGTTGCTCATTCCAATCGACGCGGTCGATGCGTCTAGCGGGATCAGATTTCCAGCGGTATTGGTGGCCGAGCGATCTAGGACGCGGACCGCATGGACAACTCCAGCCTTTGCTGAGGCACCGACGTCGTAGGTTGCAGTCACCACGGGAGCCGCCGCAGATTCGATTTGACGGATCAAGCTAATGATTGCAACCTGCGTTCCCGTCAAGGGATCACCAGCAACGCTGTGCTCGATCGCCCAACCGGCTGACACGCCAACCGTAAACGGGTCAAGACGCAGTGGCAGGTCCTCGCTTCCCGATGGCACCGTGAAGCTCAAACGTTCAACGCCATCAGTGCCGGTGGCGAAGCTCTGCCCAGTCAGAGTCAATGTGACCTGGTTTCTCGGCTCGAGTTCCAACCGGTCACCACCCCCGACCACAGACCAAGCAGCTTCGAGTGATGGGGCCGGCAAGACATCAATCGTCAATGGATATTCTGTGACGTCAGCGCCATCGTCCAGGATGATGCGAACCTCGTGCTGTCCCGCTGGCAAAACAAGATCATCTGCGAACGAGCGTATTGATGCGTGCCCCCCATCTTCGACCGAGACATCTAAAGATGTAGATTGAAGGACTCCATCGATCTCGACGACGGCCCTCGCCGATACGATATCTTCCACTCCAGGGTCTGATAGCGTTCCCTCGAGCCGCAAAGGCGAGTCGGCAAAAACGACCACATCGACATCAACATTCACAATGCTAGGAGCTGTGTTGTCGACGATTAACGAACGTGACGACCGACTGACTAGGCCGGTTCTCGTGTCGGTAGCCGAAGCTGTAATCGTGTATCGACCATCGTCCGGCAAGGTGGCTGCGATGGTTGAACCAATACCCGAGATGAGCTCGACACCCGACGCATTCCGAATGAACCAATGGATATCGTGCAAGTCATCGATACCAACATCATCGACCTCGACGGTCATCGTGAACGCTTGACCTTCACTGACGGGCCCTGGGTCAGAAAAGGACACCAAGCCAGCGACGTCCGTGACAAAGTAATCGACTAAGTCTGAGCCGACGCCTCCGTCTTTGTCGCGAACGGTCAGCGTGATTTGGTAGGTTCCGTCGTCATCAGGATGGAAATCAAAAGTCGCTTGCTCACCCGTTTGAACAACCTCACCATCTCGTATGACCGTCCACTCGAATGTGTGGAGGTCAGTCGAACCGGCGGGATCTTCGAACGAGTCATTCGCATTCAAGACCACGATGTCGCCTTCCTTGGCGATTCGATTTACCAAGGCAGACTGCCGTGATATACCAAGTCTTCCAAAGGCAAAAACCTCAGAAGACAACGCGGATTCTCCGAGTCCATCGCCAAAGCTCACTAAGGGCGCGGCATTCGCCACGACGATTGTTTCGGTGATTTCAGTTCGACCGCCGTCATCATCGGAAACTCTCAAACGAACCTCGTAAGAGCCGTTGTCAGGATAAGTGTGTGTCGCAGAGGCACCGGTCGCATCCGGCGAAAAGACGCCGCTATAGCTGAAATCCCATTCGAAAGTCAAACTGTCGGCCGAAACATCGCTTGCGCTCGCAGTGAAGGAAATCAGATCACCCTCTAGAGGTGACTCTGGGGAGATGCTGTCGATCGATACATCACTTGGATCGACATTATTGACTACGACATCGAAGTCGGTGACTACCGTTTGATCGCCTCCATCGGTCACCGAAACGGTCACAGGATAGGTTCCGTTATCAACGAAGGTGTAAGCCGGAATGGATACGGTCCAAAGCTCTTGAGCGGGATCCCAAATGGGGGCAACTGATTGTGACGACTGGCCGGCCCAATCAAACACCGCATTCAAAGTGGCCACTTGCGGGGCATCCACTTGCATCACCAAAGTACCGGGGTCCCACAGTACCCCTTCGTCAGCTTCGGGAACATCACCGACGACCGTCACTACGGGAGCACCAATGGTTAGCGTGATCGGCAACGTTTCAATCACGCTTGGCTCGGTAAACGTGCCGTTTGATTGACGCTCGGTGATTCGCACATCGAGCTCATAGGATCCGGCTGGATGAAAATTCGCGTAGTTGTAATCAAGATTGAAGGTCGGCGACTCACCATCAACCTCGATCGTCTGTTCATCAATCCCGTCGCCGTCGTAATCAATCTGCACCCGCCAGAGATCATTCGGGTTGGCGTCAACGATTGTCACAGTGCGGAATAGCGGCATGTTTTCGTCGACATTAACGGGACGCCCAAGATCAATGATTGGGTTGACCGTCAAGACCTCGATCTCCACCGAGTCTACAAAGGAAAGTTCGTCGCCGCTTGCGGTTGTCAAAAAGACCTGTAGCTCAGCGTCGTATTTTCCTCCATCAGGTGGAATGATGGGGTGCTCAATTCGCGAATTGGCGGGCGAAGTGAACGGAACTCGATCGCTCGAAAGCGAGGGTATTTCAACTCCAACGTCTGTCGAGATCGTCCATTGGTATTCAACGCTTTGGATACCATCCGGGATGGTGATCAATGCACCGAGATTGGCAGATGAACCTTCGTCAATCGTGATGTCAGCTCCCGCGTCGACAATTCGCACGGCGGTAAAATCGCGATTGCCTATCCCGCCGAAACCCGTGAAGTCGTAAGCCCAGAAACCTCCGACGTCAGTGCCCGTTTCAGTGTCGAGGTTGTCATAGCCAACGATCAGGTCCTTCTTCCCATCGTCGGTGACATCCGACGCGGCGATGGCATTGCCCCGCAGGGCGTCAAAGGTTCCCACGACATGTCCGATTCTTCGGCCGTCTGAGCCGCTATGGAGGAATACTGCGGCAGTTCGAAGATCGCCGGAGCGTCCAAAGTCCCTCGCTGCGACCCAAAGATCGCCGATTCCATCTCCATTTTGATCCCCAGCTGCGGCGAATGCGGAACCAAAGTAACTCTGACCTCCCGGGGGAACGATTGGTGAGGGAGCCATCCAACGCGGCGGGTTGGAAGCATCGTCAAATGAGCCGGCCAGTTTCAATAATCGAACGGCACCATCACCGTTTGAAATCGAGTCATCGCTATAGTCTGCAAAACTGCCTACGACGATCTGCTCCCGAGAATTGCCATCGATATCACCGTTGAGGTCACCAACGGCTTCCATTGCGATTCCAAATCTTTCACCGGCAGCCCCATCCAGCCTCAAGCTATCGTCACGCACGTAGGTTGGTGGTGCTGGGTCACCGGCGGGCCTCCGGAAGACGAATAGACTTCCTGCATTCGTGTTGCCGAAAGTCGATTGGTTTGGATCGGCAAGACTGGATGTTACCAATAT
>JBCCKZ010000016.1:0-20546 GCA_039027135.1 Planctomycetota bacterium | reverse complement strand
CGATTCCTCTGTTCGGGGGGAGCTTTTAAACCTTACTCAGGAGCGTCTTCTTCGTCTGACTTCCAAGATGAAGCAGAATTTCCGCGGTGTGGGCCGATGGGAACAGACCGAAGACGTTTACCAGAATGCTGCGATGCGGCTTTATCAGGCCATCCATGAATGCCCGGTCCAGGATCTGAAGCACTACTACCGATTGGCGGCACTTCAGATTCGCCGGGAATTGCTTGACATGTGCCGGCACTATCGAGGTCCCATGGGGCAAGGAGCCAATCATGCGACCCAGATGAAGTCGGATTCTCGTCCCGCAGCGGTTGATGTTCAGGCGGCACCCCAAGGTGCCGAATCGACCGACATGTCGGCTTGGAGCGAATTTCATCAGGCTGTTGAAGAGCTTCCGCAGGCCGAGCGCGATGTCTTCGAGATGACTTGGTACCATGACCTGAAACAGGACGAGATTGCCAAAGTCTTAGACGTGTCGACGCGGACCGTAAAACGACTTTGGCGTTCGGCTCGACTGTTGCTTCATGAAAGCTTGAGTGATCAAGCTGGTCAATCCGTGCAATTCTGATTGGAGTCATGGCAGACAATCTCGAGGAAACCCGCGAAGAACGCATCGAAGATCTTCTCGATCGCTATGAGGATGCGATTGAAAGTGGGGATCCTGTCGACACGGAGACGCTTTGCCAGGCTCATCCTGAGCTGATTGACGAAGTTCGGCGGCGAATCTCAAAGCTACAAGCGATTGATGATCGTTTCGCCCGCGTGCCGGTCGTTGATGATGATCAGCCACCGGCACCATCACTGGACATGGGATGCACGGTCAATGATCTGCAGTTCATCAATCGCGGCGGATTGGGTGCTGTCTACGTGGGAAGTGATTCAAAGACGAGTCGCCAAGTTGCAATCAAGTTTTTGCACCGGAGATTGAGTTCGGACCCCATATGTGTGGAACGCTTTGAGCTTGAGAGCGAAGTTACAGCACGGTTGGAACACCCCGGGGTCATACCGCTCTATGGCATTGGCAAAACGGAGGGTGGTGATCCTTTTTATGCAATGCGTTTCATTGATGGTCAGTCGATGGATGACCTCATCGTCGATCTTTACAAGGATGCTGAAGATCAATGGATCGAAAGCGATCGTCGCCATCGCAAGCTATTGGTCGCGTTTGTCTCCGTCTGCAAGACGATCGCGTACGCCCACAACCGTGGCATCGTCCATCGTGATATTAAACCAGCCAACGTGATGCTGGGGAAATATGGTGAGACTATCGTGGTGGATTGGGGGCTTGCCGTTCCCGTTGTTCGCGACGCGATGTTTCGTCAAAGTGGCGAGAAAACACTGATGCCGGTGTCAGGTGATAGTACCTCTTCCGAGCAGGGTGCCGGGACGCCAGCTTTCATGAGTCCGGAACAGGCCTCCAAACTCGCTCCCACACCATCAAGTGATATCTACAGCCTTGGAGCGACGCTTTACAAGATCTTGTGTGGCAAGGTTGCCGTCCGTGGCGACACGCTGGCGGAATTAAAAGAACGAGTGATTGATGGTCGCCTAGAGCCTTTGGAATCGATTCGTCCCGTCGTTCCGAAGCCTCTCGCGGCGATCGTGCGAAAAGCGATGGGGCTTCGGCCGGTTGACCGGTACCGAACGGCACTCGAGCTTGCTGAAGATGTAGAGGCCTACTTAGCGGACGAACCCGTTTCGGCTCATACCGAATCGTGGTACACGCGTTTTCTACGATTGAGTCGTCGCCATCGTTCGGCTACCCAAACCGCCATTGTTGCAACGGGAATTGTTATTTTATTGGCAACGGCTGGTTTGCTGCGGGTTTCTTGGCTTGCCCATCAGCGAGAAGAACAAAGATTGATTGCAGTTGGAGCAGAGCAAAAAGCCAACGAAGCGGCCGTGGTGGCGGCCGCTATGAGCGAAAAGTCGCTTCGGCTTTCGGCGGCCTACCTGGCAAAGTCAATCGCGACCGAAATTGATCTTCGTTGGCGCATTCTCCAAGCTGAAGCCGCATCATCGAAGCTTCGTGGTTTTGTGATGGAGATCAACGAGGAGCTTCCGAACGCACCTGAGTTAGAAGATAGTGCGCTTCGAAGATACGATCTCAGCGGCATGCAATCGGCTATTGATGGCTTGCAGTCTTGGTTGCAGACGCAGTTCATCGAGCATCAAGAAGTTGTCCAGTTTGAATCCTGGTCCGTCCAAGCGAGTGACGGAACGCAAGTTGCCAGGGTCAAGATGGGTGCCAGCATCGGTCGGAACTACGCCCACCGGGATTACTTCACCGGAATCGGTCGTGACCTTCCGATTGAGGAGGCTGGCGGCCGAAAGCCTCTCGCTGATCGCATTGTTCATATGTCAGCCGTCTATGAAAGCACGAACACAAGGACGCTCAAGGTTACTTTTAGCGTTCCCATTTTGGACAAACCGGAGTCGCCGGAAACCTCGAGTCGTATCGGCGTGCTTAGCATGACACTGGAGCTCGGTGATATCACGATGGACGAAAACACATGGTTGGTTGATATGCGGGTTGACTCGTTCGAACAGAAACGCGGTCTTTTATTGCAGCACCCGATGCTTGGTCCGCGTGGTGGTAGCGATGCGTTGCCTCGTTTGGCGAAAGATCAGGTCGATGAGTTGCTTCCCGAAGCGAAAGAAGAACCATACGTGACAACGCTCGTCGATCCCCTTGGCAGTAGCGAATCACAGGGCAGCGATCGGTTGCACGCTGCCGTCGAACGCGTCATGGTGCCCGGTCGCCCGGATGATATACGTGATACAGGGTGGTTGGTTGTCGTTACCGAACAGATGGCAACCGAAGCGGAGTAACAACGAAGCGTCGTAGCGGATCCCACCAGGGTTCCGGGTTAACTGTTTGACTAGTTGCGCCGAATGTGGGAGCCACAGGCGACGACTCGGGCCGGGTGAGTTGACGCTTTGGATTTGATTGCTGGTGCTGGTGGTGCCCGAGGCGTCGTTTCACTCCCCCTTCGGCTCATTGGTTGGTCAGCAAGAACGTCAGTCAATCGCCTTTTCGATACGCACTGATGAAACCCTTTGCGATGTGCCAAGTGGCTGAGCAAATAGGCTGACACGCAACTCTTCGATCAACCATCTGGATTGATGGTCAATCAGGCTGAGAGGCTCTCGCGTGTCGGAGGGCAATTTTTCATACATCCGATTCCAAAGACGATGAATTTCTTTCATCGATTCAATATCTCGTGCCATGGCTCCACTTTGGAATTTGTCGATACGATAGGCGATCGCTTCGAAGTACCGAGGGTAGTGCTGCAGCCAATTCCACGGCGTCGACGCGAGGAAGCCATCGCACGTCAGCATTCGAATTTGGTTACGGATATCGTGCGTGGCATCGTGGAATTTTGGTGATCCCTTGATCTCTTCCAGCAACAAACGCACTCGTTGATAGGCGTCGCTGAATGGGGCCAGCCAGCCCGCCAAATCTTGTGCGGCCCCCGAGATCCGTTGTCCCTTTTCGCCACGCACGACGTCGTAAGACGCTGCGGTACGTACCGGGGAACGATCATCAATAAAAGCTATTCGCGACATGAGCATCGACAGTTCATCGTCAAAGTCTGTACTTTTGACAATCGATGCCAATTTCATTTTTGCGTTAGGCAATCCAGGCAGATGTCGAACCTGACTCCTGAGTGATTTGCGCTCATCACGTGCAAAAAGCCATGTGAGACCCGTCAGTAATCCCCGGTTGGCGGCTTCAGGATCTGAATAAAGCCAAGTTTGGACCCTGTTGTCCTTGAGACGAAGGCCGGGGAACTGCGCGACTTCGACGCCGCCACGAACGCAAACGATTTCTTTAGGTAAATCTTCTATATCAAAGGTCTGCATCGAGTCTCGACTCCAGGTTTGGTCGTCCACAGGATCTTTTTCAGATCGCGAGATTCTCGCTTTGCTTGAAGAATCGAGGCGTTTTTGAAGGCTTCGAACACTGCGGTCTTCATCGAGTGTTTTTCCGTTATCGTCGATGACGCGTACAAGCATTTCCAACGCGGGGTCAAGCTTCTCGGTTTGAAAGTCCTCCGGTGTGATTGGTTGTTCGGCGATCGAAGAGAGGGCTTGGCAAAGCCTTGGCAGAAACGCTACCCGATCTCGATCATCGGCCAATTGTTCGGCGACGATTCGGGCTGTGTCAGCCGCGGGCACTAGGTTGCGTCGGTGTCGCTTGGGAAGCGATTTAATGCAAGTGACAATCTTTGCTTCGAGCAGTCCCGGGACGAGCCAACCGACTCGCTCGTCGCTAATCTGAGACAATGCCTCTCGTGGGACCGTGACCGCGATTCCGTCGTCGATTTCGCCCGGTGCGTAACGATAACTCAATGGCAGTTTCGTTTTGCCAATCTTGAGTTCATCCGGGTACGCCTCAGCGTCGAGTGACTCAACCTGCAGATCGATCAAGTCATCGGGCCGCATGTACGGCGTTTGAGCATCCGATTCATCGCGAGCCGGAGGATCAGCCAACCATGACGAGACGTCGGCCGAGTTACGGCATTGATTCGTCCAAGTGGGTTTGTCGCAGCCTTTATCAAAAGCCTCGAGGCTGGCTCGATCGACTACGTCAGCCGGCAAGCGAGATTGATAAAAAGCTGCAAGTCGATAGGGATCGATCACCAAGTCGCGACGTCGCATCTTAGCTCCGAGGGCGACGATGGACGCGATAAGCTGTCGATTGTGTTGAACAAACCTCGCCGATGTTGTCATCTGGTCTTCGATAAGTCCCGGCTCAATGATCAAATCACGTGATGTGATTGGATCGATTCGCGCGAGGGCGACCCGGCGACGAGTGACCACGGGCAATCCAAACAACGTACGATTGAGATAGCAATATGCACCGTTTTGACGACTGCTGAAATGTGGTTCGAAGTGGTGGTCTTTAAGAAGATGCTCGCCGATGGGTTCGATCCACGACGGTTGGATTTTGGCGACAGTGCGAGCGAAGGGCTTGGCCGTCTCAACCAACTCGGCTGCCATGATCCATTTTGGTTTTGATTCAAAGATTCCGCTGCCAGGCCAAATGAACAACTTCAGGCCTCCGGCGCCCGTGTAAGCATTCTTTTCACCTTGGTTTGCGATGCCAAAAAGGAGCCCCGTCATGAGCGCGCGGTGAATGGCTTCGTCGTGTTGTTTTTCGACAATGAACTTGGGATGGTCGATGTAGCGGGGCGATCCGATTGTGTTGATTAAATCTCGATTCTTCTTCCTGCCACTTGCCAATGTTTCCGTTTTTGGTGAGCCTTGGGCCGGATGCGACGCAGCCGCGGAGGCACCGGGTAGGTTCTTCTTCGGCTCGGCTCCTTCATTCGCTCCGATCATATTCGGGTCACGGCTGACATGGAGGGAGATGCTTCTTGCAAGTTCTTTGAGTTGGCGATGAGTGTCGGTCCATTCGCGCATGCGGGTGGGGCTCAAGAAACGCTTAACGAGTGTTCTTTTGAGTGCCGATCGACTAAGAGTCTCTTTTTGCTCCTGATAGAAACGCCAGAGTCTGAGCTGTGAAAGGAAATCACTGCGAGGATCGGTGAACTCGGTATGACTGCGATCGGCTTCTTCCTTTTTATCCACCGGTCGGACTCGCACATCGGGTATCTCGAGCGATGCGGCGATGGGCAGGACTTCAGCAAGCACACCCTCATCCGATGCCGCGATGATCATGCGACCAACACGAGGGTCAACCGGTAGTCGTCCCAGGCGTTTGCCGATGGGTGTGAGCTCTTGTTGGTCATCGATGGCTCCAAGCTCCGCAAGCGTTCGCATTCCTTCACGGATATTCTCGGGACGGGGCGGATCGATTAGCGGAAAGTCCTCGAGCTTTCCCAATCGCAAGGCCTTCATTTGCAAAACAACGGAAGCCAGATTGGCACGGCGAATCTCTGGCGTCGTGAAAGCATCGCGTGATTCAAAGTCATCCAAATCAAACAAGCGAACACAAACGCCGGGGCCGATACGTCCGCATCGTCCAGCTCTTTGGTTGGCACTTGCCTGGCTGATCGATTCAATGGGGAGTCGTTGGAGACGGCTACGTGAAGAGTATCGACTGATTCGAGCGGTTCCCGTGTCAATGACGTGTCGAATGCCGGGAACGGTAAGTGAACTTTCTGCGACATTGGTGGCAAAGATCACGCGCCGGCGACTCCCGTCGGGATGAAAGATCCGCTGCTGTGACGACGCGGGTAACCGAGCGTAAAGCGGCAGAAGCTCCACTCGATTCTGGAGGCCCAAACGCTTGTAGTGACCGGCAACGCGGTGCGAAACTTCGCGAATGTCACGTTCGGTTGGAAGGAAAACCAAGGTGTCACCACCGATCGATGCGATTGAGTCGAGGCCTGCGATGACATGGCGAGAAACGTCATAGCCTCGATTTTCATCGTCGACGACTTCTTCCCACCCCAGGTAACGGATCTCAACGGGGTAGCCGCGTCCGGCGACACTGACGATCGGCGCTGGTTCGCCTTCGTTGCCAAAGTGCTCCGCAAAACGCTCTGCATCGATGGTTGCCGAAGTGATGATGACTCGTAAATCATTGCGCCGAATGAGCAGGCGTTTCAGATAGCCAAGAAGGAAATCGATGTTCAGTGAGCGCTCGTGCGCTTCATCAATGATAATGACATCGTAGGCATCGAGCTCTCGATCCGAAGCGGTTTCGGCAAGCAGAATCCCATCGGTCATTAGTTTAATATTTGTGCGGCCGCTGGTCTGGTCACCGAAGCGAACCTTGTAGCCCACACGGTCGCCGACGGTGGTTTCCATTTCTTCGGCTAAGCGACTGGCAATGCTGCGCGCGGCGAGGCGTCTGGGCTGAGTGTGGCCAATCATACGTTCGATGCCATAGCCGGCTTCGATACAGAACTTTGGTAGCTGTGTGCTTTTACCGCTACCGGTCTCGCCACAAACAACAATCACGCGATGTTCGCGGATGAGGCTTACGATCTCGTCTCGATGTGCCGCGATGGGCAGCTCAGCGGGTATCTCGATCTTCGGTGGTGGAAGACGAATCGCTTCTCGGTCTACCTGGTGTTGGCTCTGACCCTTTGAATTTCGACGTCGGTTCTTTTTCGACTTTGGCGGTCTATCTGAGCGATCCAGTTCCGAATTCTCCGCCGTTGGCTCGGCGTCAAAATTCAGCGAGGGACTGGATGGTTTATTCACGACGTGGTGTGTTCTTGAATCTTGATTTGAAGGCTTGAAGCGGTGCAATCGGAACTGGGTCGACGTGATAACGGTGGCAAATCGTACATGCATCTCCAGCCAATTGTGGTTGGTGGCACGAGGCACAGGCTTCGCGTTGCATGCCAACGAATTCGTTGCCTTCCAACGCGGGGCCGCGTTCTTCATTTAGCTTGTGGCACGATACGCAATTGGCCAAGTGGTCAATGTTTCGATGGGGGCGGTGGCTGAAACGAGTGAACGAACGGCTGATAGGTTCGCGGCTGACAAAGGTTTCGGCCCCCCAGCCGTTTCCTCGCGAGGCGCTGACATGGCATTCTAGGCACGCGTTGGCGGCGGCCGGAAGTCGTTGGATTTCGCCACGCTCGACGGCGGCTTCAATCGTTGCGGTGAGGACTTGATCGGCATGTCCAACGGGTCGGTAGCGGATCGAGCCGGACATCGAGCTGGCGAACCAGCCTCCGAGCGTTTGCAGATCTGACGGCCTCCGCTTTTTCGTTGAACCCGGGTTGGGAGCATCACTACCAAAGGCGAACAGACCACCTTCGTCGGCTGACGATTCATCCGATCCAAAAGCAAACAAGTCATCCTCGTCGTTGTTCTTGTTCGTGGGTGCGCCGAGGAGCGAGTCGTTTGCATTGGAGCCGGTGTCGCCAAGAAGTGAGTCTGATTCGTTGTTCCAGGGAGCTTCCTTTCGAGCTCGGCTACGTGGTGGAGAACCACCTCCCAGAGAGCTATCCGGCTGAATTTGCGGCGAAAGCTGGGCTGAAAACTGTCCCGCAATGGAGTCAATCTGTTGTTGCGAGAAGCCGTTCGAGGTAAGGCGTTCGACCAGAGCCGTTTGTCCTCGGCTTTGCAAATCTCGCCATAGGCTGATGGTGGCCTGGGCGACTTCAACTCCAGCACCTTCTCTCGCTACCGAGTCCATCGCTCGGGATGACACTTCGCGGCCAATGAGCCATCGATGAAGCAGCGGTAGTGGATCGCCCCCCACACCAATCGCCCATTCAGGCCAATCGTTGACTCGTGTCGCGACCGAAGAATCGATCATCGGTATGTTCATTAGATCGAATCCGCCCGCTAGGGCGACTCGTAAGTCCTTGTCGTGACAGGACGAGCATTGCTCATAGACAACTTGACGGTTGACCTCTCCACGAGCATCCGCGACATGGCATGACTGACAATCGAAAGATAAAGACTGGCCGTTTGTTTGGCTTGTAACGGGATAGTGTTTCATCGCATGCGTTCCATGATCAAACGCAATCGCGTGCCTATCCATGGAATCATCACCGTGTGGCCAGGTTCCAAAGTCTGGGTGATCCGATGCGAAAGAGTCGTATCTTTCAACATGGCAACTTTGGCAGCGGCCATTGCTCATATGGGCAATGTTGAAATCGGCACCATGATGTTCGATATGACATACCGAACATGCGACATTAGATTGGTCCATCGATGTGCGGGCTAGGGAGTTCATGATCGACGTGACGATTCCATTCTCCGTACTCGCGATTCTCGCTCGCTCGGTGGTCAAGGCGACTAGTGTTTGTCTTGGCATGGAATGGGCATGCCTCGCTTCGGTTTCGGCGATCGATGTCTTGTGACATTCCATGCAGCGAGTTGTCATGTCCCCATTCCCATGAGGATGCGATGCTAGGTCTTGATTGTCACCGGTCCACGAGGTCAGTTTGCCTTCGTGACATGAAGCGCATCGATCGCTGTCAGACACCGATGCGAGGATCTGGGCATGTGCCCTCGATAGGTCGCCTGGCTTCATTAGTTTCGAAGTCAGAGACTGCTGGCCTGACACATCAATCAACAACGTTGTGAAGAACACGGCGGCGAGAAGGCCAACGGCGATCGTGAATGCTACAACGCGTTGGACTTGCTTGAGCCGCCCTCGAACTGTTCGCTTTGTTTGGCAGGGAGAGTCCTGGCCACATACACCTTTGTGATTCGGGCCATAGCCGCAGGTCTTACCTTTTTCATCCGGCTGACATTGCCAATCGTCGAGGACTCGAAACCAAGCGGTGCCGGGCTTCTTTCCTGAACTTGAATCGTTGTCGGCTTCACGAAAGGCCATCTGCTAGCCCACGACTCGAGTGACGATCAAGACGTGTGCCGCCGTCAACATTACCAATGCGACGCTCAAGAACGCGTGCACGATGACCCAGCCACGCAAGCGCAATTGGAGTGCGAATTGATAGTCTAGATCGTCTTTGACGCGAATGATTCCAGCCAGTCGTCCGGCTGGCTTTCGATGGACGGGATCCAGATAGCGATCGAGGGTCTTTAAATCATCAAGTAATTCCTTACGTCGATTCATCGTGGGGTGGATGAGATAAAGAAGCCCCCGTCGATTCTTCAAAAAGTCTTTTGCATGATGTTGATAGAAATCTCTGAGTACCGCTGAGGAAGCATCTCTGCCGGTTTGATCGACAAGCGTTTCCGCTTCGTTCGTGAGTGTTTGTCGTTTGGTCGGAATCTGCCCAAAGATGGGTTGGTCTTCTAAACGAGAGAGTCGACGTGGGATCGTTCGAGACATCCAAAGGCCAAGGACACCGCTGGCGGATGTCGACACAAACACGATCGAGAGCCAAGATTCCAAGATCCCATTGGCAATGATCCCTGGAACGTGAAAGCCGTAGACCACCATGGCAAACAGGCCGGTGTAGAGATGGATCTGAGTCCATGTTGAAACCGATCCAAATCTCAGCATCGTTGCAGCGATAACCAGGCGTCGGCGTACACCAAGCAGCAGTAGCAGCATGATGCACACAAGCAAAGTCCAGCCGGTCATGACATCTGATCGGCCCAACCGAATGTCAGACCACCACGTCATCACGGCGATCGCCATGGCGGCAAACAGCACCAAGACAACGGCGTACTGGCGTCTTGTGGCGAGTGAAGGCTGCTGCCTCAGAAAGGCGAATCCGCGATTGAGAAGCACCATCATGGGGTCACCTCGCAGCATCACGAGAGGACTCAATGATCCTCTTAGACGTGCAACCACTGATCCGTGACATGGATGTGAGTAGATTGAACGGAGAGGCGGGGCGGTAAAGCAGCGAGTCGGGCGAGGAGGGCCGAGAGTCAAAAGCCATCAAGACTCGCCAATCGCTTTCTGGCCCAAGCCCTGGGCAACTTGCTCTCTTGCCTGGTGGATTCTCGGCTACGCCGCATCTGGCCCACCGTTCATTTTCGACAATCTGTTCTCGGCTAAGTCTGGTGGTCCAGGACTCAGCCCACGCCAGTAGTTGGCAATTTCGACGCTCCGACTGGGCAGGTGGTTCCGAAACGACCATTTCAAGTCGGCTCGGCTGTGAAACATAAAGAATGTCGATCACCCTATGCCTCGCTTTTCGAGCCACTCGTTCAAGGGAGCACTGGATGTCAAGTCAAGCCTCACCAACGCATCGTGTCCGCAAGCCGCCACGCAGGCTGGGCCTCCTTGGAGATCCACACAGCCGTCGCACTTGGTGGCCTTGGAGATCGCCGCACCACGATCCTCATCTCGATAGGGACGGCCTTTGGGGTCTTGGATCGCAACCATCACAATGTTTTCGTAAGGGCAGGCGTTTGCGCACACACCGCAACCAATGCAGGTGGCTTCGTTGATGGCAACCATTCCGTTGGTTGCATCGCGGAAAATCGCCGCTGTCGGACACCCCACCAGACAAACCGGATCATCGCAGTGCATGCATGCATTTGGGAATTGGAATCGGTCGTGCCGTGGACCGTTCCTTAAGAAACGTGGATTGCCGTCATGAATTGCCGCACAGGCTTCGACGCAGGCATCGCAGCGCGTGCATCGGTGCAGATCAATCACCATCGCATCACGGCCGTTGTTGAAGCGGTGTTCGACAATGAACTCCAACATGGGTGTCGACTGGAGGTTCTGGGCAACGGGTGTCGATTGATCTTGATGTGACGATCTTCCGCGGACTTCGGCTGAGTTTCTACCGCCGCGACGGTCGTTCTTTTGGATTCGGGTTACGATCGTCTGATCGATGGGAAGTTCGCTGCGTCGGATGTGAGGAAAGATCTTCTCGATAAAGACCTCGATGGGTATCTGAAGGGTGTCCAGAAATCCGACGGCTCGAAGTGACGTTTGATAAGTCACCGGGCGATGAATCTCATCGCCGTAGATCTGCTCGGCGATCTCTTGAATGCCGAAAATGTGACCCTTGCCCAAGTAAGCGAGCGTCTGTTCGCTTGCGCCGTGTTGGCGAGTGAGTCTACCGAAACCATTGCGCACCACGATCAAGTCGGTTGGAATGTTTCCCTCGGTGCACACCAAAGGCTCATGAGCGAGTTGTTCAGCGATAGGAAGTTTCTTGGTTTTTCGATACTCGTTATTCCACTCGTTTGTGCCGTGGTTGCGAATCGACACGGAGTGCAAGATGGACTTCATGACCGGCTCGGGTACGAATCGGAACATGGGAACGCTCGCCAGATGCTCGAGCATCCAGTGAAGGCGATAGTGGGATTCGAGTTTGTCTCGCAGTCCGTTGTCTCGCTTTAGGATCCGCAATCCCTGCCAACGAATCTCCAACAAGGTGGTTGGTTCGGCTGCCACGATTGTGGCGGGTTGTGCAATCCGGTAGAGGGCGGCAACCTCTCCAAAGATCTCACCCTTATCGAGAGTGGCTACCCCATCGCGAAAGTGCGGGTCGAAACCTTGCACAGCATGTCGCGTCGCTTCGGTCTCTTGAGTTTCACGAGTGGTTGTTTGTTTTGATAGGACTTCCTCAGGCTTCCTCGACTCGGCGAAACGATGACGGGGACGAAGGCCAAAGAAGTCGATGAGAGAGAACCGTGACTCGCCGGGCGACGTTGAGGCTTTTCTCTTTAGATCCTCGCTCGTTTCTAGGCCGTCGCTTTTTGCTGTCAGCTTGCCGTCGAGGACAAGATAAGCACTTTGGCCAAAATCGCCTTGCCGGACCGCGATTTGCCCAGCCTCTAGTCGCAACAGACGCGTATCGTTGCGAATGATTCCCTCAAGCGGTGTCGCTTTGGGAAACACCTTTGGATCAAGGTCATTGAAAGGCTCAAGATTCAAAAGGAATCTAACATCTGCATCCGAAATGGACGGATCGAGCGGTTGATCCCAGCGCTGGGGCTTGCGCACGAGTTGAACCGCCGCGGAATCGGCTTCGGTGGGTGGAGTCGATGCGGACATCGCTCGGGGATAGAAAAACTCGCCTCAGCAAGTCAACCGTTCATCGACTTATCACGAAGCCATGTTGGCACGAACAACGCGGCGGCTCCCCAAACCAGAACAATGACGGGCTCGGATTCATCTGATGGATACCAGGATTGGTTTCTTAGGACGTTCCAGAAAACCAAATGCAATGTGAAGGCTACCGGCAACGTGATTGAAAAGCACTCCATTGCATCACGCTCGCCAAGCGTCGGACGAAACACAACCCGACCTATGGCAACGGCGACAGAAGAAAAAACGAGAAAGCCAACAAAACTCTGCCATCCAAGAACGATGGAGGGAATTGATAGCATGACAAAGACATCCATGAGCCGAATGGTAGATTTGCCAAGCGGATCTAACTTGGGATCCGCTTGGGGATAGAGTCCACGTGCCAAAGAGCGGCTGAGGATTGCGGATGCCACAAAAGCAGTGATGACTCGAATCAAAGCGTCGATGTATCGTGAAACGGATGTCCATTCGATGGGCGGCTCACCCGTTCGCCATGTCACCACGCCAAATGGTGGGTAAACCAGAATTCCAGTGACGAGCGGAATCAAGCACCAAGTCACGAGGCGGACAGGTAGTCGATTACCATCCATGCGAACCAATCCCACCGCGAATGAAGAAGCGACCGCATAGATGTGAAACACAATCAAAGCTACCAATGTTGGGCTTAGGAAAGCGGTTCTCAGCGGACCGGTTTTGTATTCAATGATGTATCCCGGGATAGACCATCGATAGAGCGAGGCGACGACGACTGCGGCAACGCACAGCCCGACGATCGCCTCGACAATCGGATAGCGTTTGCTGATGGGGAGTCCGCAGTTAAAGCAACGACCTCGAACACCAATCCAACCAAAAAATGGGATGTTATCGCGAGCTCGCAATTGACTTCCACATCTAGGGCAATGTGATCGACCTCCGATGGACAGATTCCTCGGCAGTCGCCAGGCAACAACGTTTAGGTAACTGCCGATCGCCGAACCCACCCAGAAAGACCAAATGAAATAGAAGACTTCAATAATTCGAGCCTTCACAATCTCCGAGTAAGCAAAGGACGGGTATAGCCGCTCGAGCACCCACCCCACACCCAAAATGTGGATAACCGACCCCAGGCAAATCGCTGCCAATGTTGCCAGCAAAGGCAGATGTTGGTGTAGTCTTCGTTGAATTCGGTGCATTGCGCGCTTCAGATCATCCGACGCCATGGTTTGGGGCATCGTCAAGGAGACCACCTTCGGTCAAAATTCGATTAAAACATAGATAAGTTGCTTCGTCGCCCGCCCCTCAGACCACTGCCCCCGAGACCTCTTCGAACCCATGTCGGAAGGATATTTGTTGGTCGTTGATGACAGCGATACCCAGCGAAAGTTGGTTCAGCATACATTGGAACAGGATGGTTACCGTATTCGCACGGCGAGTGGCGGTCGCCAAGCCCTGCAGATTATTGATGAGGACTTACCTGAGCTGGTTGTCTGCGATTTGCGAATGCCGGATATGGATGGCATGCAGGTTGTCGAGACACTTCGTGGAACCCACCCTTCCCTACCGGTCATTCTCACAACTAGCGAGGGAAGTGAGGACATCGCCGCTGAGGCGTTACGTCGTGGCGCGGCCAGTTATGTGCCCAAACGCGAGATCAGCACGACGTTGACGATGGTCGTCCGGCAGGTGATGTCCCTGGGGGAAGCGTCTCGCTCGGTTCGAGCCTTCGCTCCTTACACAATCGAATCGCGAATCCAAATCGCGTTCCCCAGTGATGAGTCTTTGGTTCCACAGGCGATCGCTCGCTTGGATATGGTTCTCAACAACACCAACACGTTTGATGATGGCGCCCGCATGCAGATTGGTATGGCGCTAGACGAAGCTTTGATGAACTCGGTGGTTCATGGCAATCTAGAGGTTGAGTCGTCTCTCAGGGAGGAGGGTGAAGGTGAAGCCTACTTCAAGTTGATTGAGGACCGGAAAGAACAATCGCCCTACTGTGATCGCAAAGTGCACGTTGAACTCAGTGTTACGCCCAAGCGAGCCAAGTTTGTCATACGGGATGAGGGTCCCGGTTTTAATTGCGATGAAGTGAGTGACCCGACGACGGAAGATAATCTCGAAGCGATCGGTGGTCGCGGTATGTTCATGATCAATGCTTTGATGGATGAGGTACATTACAACCAGTGCGGCAATGAGATCACGATGATCAAGCATGTGGAAGAGGATGCCGAGGCGTGACATCGATGTTGCATCCGCAAGCCAAAGAGTTTCTCGACCAGGTGGCCCAAATGGATCCGCCAGCTTGGGAGAGTTTGCCCGTCGAAGAAGCTCGAAAGAGATTTGCGGACCTCACGCCGATGTATGGGTTGGTTCAACCCGTCCGCCGCGTCGAAGATCTTGAAGTGGCTGGTGTTTCATGCCGGTCCTATGCACCGGAGTGTGATAGCGTGATCGGCACGCTGGTGTACTTTCATGGCGGTGGATGGGTGATTGGCGATTTGAGTACTCACGATGCACTGTGCCGGAATCTTTCAAACCAGCTGCATGTGAATGTGATATCGGTCGATTACGCTTTGTCACCAGAGCATCGATTTCCGTTTGCCCTCGACCAATGTCATGAGGTGGTCAAAGCGATAGCGAATGATTCTTCCCTTGCCGGTTTCGACTCCCTGCCGTTGGTGGTTGGCGGCGATAGTGCCGGCGGAAATCTGGCTGCGATGACAGCGCTTCGTGATCGTGATGAATCCAGCCGAGTGATCGCGGCACAGATACTCATTTATCCCGTCATTGAACCGATCTTTGATTCGAGTTCTTACGAAGAATTCGCCGACGGATTTGGATTGACCCGAGACAACATGAGGTACTTCTGGGATTGTTACCTAGGCTCCGGCGCGAAACCCGCTCAAGCCGCCGCGAGCTCCGCTTCCTCTCACGACAATCTCCCGCCCGCGATTGTTCTAACGGCTGGTGCCGATGTGCTCCGCGATGAAGGCGAACGCTATGCCCGGATACTTTCTGATAGCGGTGTTGCGATGAGCTTTCGACGATTCGAGGGGATGATCCATGGCTTCGTTCATTTGGCGAGCATTTTCAATGAGAGTGCCAATGAAGCGAATCAGTGGATCGCTGAAGAGTTAAGAAAGCACCTTACGTAGACCGCGGTGGTCACCAAAAGAATTGGTTGAAAAGTCTATGCAATCGGCTCGAGTGATTCAGGCAAACCGATTCTAGCCCGTAGCGTCAGCAAGGGACCTCATTCGCTCGCGTGAGCGATGGCTACAAGTGATGCTCTAAATTTGTTTTTTGAGCATCGTGGACGGACTGCATCGATTCAGTCCCTTGCTGACGCTACGGGTTGAGTTGGATCTTGCCGCTCTTCGTGATTTGCCTAAGCCCACGTGAAGGAGCCCGTCGCGGCTTTCACCAAACGACGGGCCCCTAGTCCTGGTTGTCAAACCAAGTTGCAGGATCACGTGGGGAGCGCTTTAAAACCTTCCACCCGCTTGGTCTTGGGCCAACAACTCAAGGTCATCCGAATTGACCAAGCTTGGTGGGCCTGGATTTTCGAATGGTGGAGGAGGTGGTAGCGGGGGTGTTGTGGGTGGTGGAGGTGGAGTCATCGGATCGGCTGGGTCATCGCCCGGACCTGGAAGCTCACCACCTGGAAGTTCGCCACCCGGAGGAGGCGGTGGAGTGTCGTCGTCCAAATTACCGTGACCCACTCCAGGTCGATCGGGGCGACCCTCACCTCGATTTCCCCGAGGTCCATCAGGTCGATCGTTAGGCCCATCGGGGCCTCCCGGTCCATCCGGGCCACCGGGTCTGTCGCCCACATCGCTAGTCGGGACAACGAACTGAGATGAGACGGTCGAAGCGATGGCCTGACCGACTTCCTGGCCAACCAAGTCATCGAAGTCGAAGTGAATTCCAAGGTAGACGCGGCTCCGTCCATTCTCAGCCATGGCTTCGCTGAGCGAGCTGAACGATCGTGTCGCATCATCCAAATCAAGTCCATAAGCCGCCTCGAGTTCAGGATTCTCCATCAGAATCTCAAGTTCTCGCGACTCGAGTTCGAAGGCGATGTCATCGGTTCCATAGAACTCGCGAATCGCACCGAATAGAGCGGCTCCGAAGGTTGCATGACCCGAAACATAAGTCGGGAACTGTGGCGTGAAGCCAATGATGTCATCGCCACCATCAGGCGCACCCAGTGCAGTCCAATCGGGATCAGCTTCGGTCAAGTCATTGCCGTCCGCATCGCCCTGTTGAATCGCTGTAACCGGCCGCCAGAACTGTTCGCTGAACTTGGTATGCCAAGCTGCGACGCCAGCATCGGCCATCGCGACGGAAGCTTGTGCGTATAGCGCGGCGTTTTCTTGGAAGCTGTTGCCTTCTTGGACGGCGATTGCCTCAAGTGCATCATTGAACAGTGCCATCGGTGTTCCAAGGCCTGTACGATCATAAGCCCAGAAGATTCCGGCTTCCGTTTGATCGGCCGTTCGAGTTTCACTGTCCACCGATCCGAGTTCTTTGACTTCGTTGTAAGAGTCAGCGTACTGCTGGCTGTCGAGAGGCGGTGTCGTCTCCGGAGCGTAGTCTTCAGCCGATGAGATAACGAACGGATCAACGCCACTCCAGGCGGGGCCCCAAACGGGAACATCAGGGTTCAAAGGGTCGGGTTGGAAAGAACCGGGTTCGTCGGAGTACTCGTAGTCACCCGCAACGTCGTATCCGTCATTCGCTCTGGCGGCAAGGATTGTGTTGCCAATCTCTGTACCTAGATCGACGCTTGCTCCTGTGCTCGGTCCACGCTCGAATCGACTGAAAATCCGATCGCGGAATCCGTCGATCATCTCTTGATGATCACCGTATAGTGAACTCAAAACCGTGTAGGCGGCTTGCGAAGCAGCGACCCTTGATTGAAGTCTGCCATCGACATTCGCATCCAATGAATAGTCGTAGAATGCATCGTCTGGATTTCCTTCGGTGAGCGTCACCGCGTCGTAGATCGCTAGGTTCAACATCGCCATGGCACGCGACGCGTAGCCCGGGTTTTGGTTTTCCTCGTCAGCAACCAGTAGCTCGTTGAAGAGATTGTTCCATGCGAGAACGACATCACCTTGACCCTGCACTTCGCCGGGATTCTCGGGACCGCCATTCTGAGGGCCTTCATCCCGTTGGTCACCACCGTCGGGTCCTCGGTCACCACGAACGCCTCCGTCCTGGTTATCACCACCTGAAAGATTGTTGTCGTTGCCGCGTCCGTCCCCGACGTTGTCGCTCCCGCCTCCATTATTGCCGCGGGTCAGCCGATTGATGATCATCAGTGCGTCGAGAGCGCTGTCACGACCGTCGTTGTTAACGTCGGTCATTCGACCCGGACCGCGTCCGTCGGCTTGGTCTCCACCGCCACGTGTGATCTGATTGATTACCATCAAGGCATCGAGAGCCGTAACCTCTCCATCCTCATTGACATCCTCCGGAATCGCCTCGTTATGAAAGATATTCGCCGCCAAAAGCTGCCGAGTTTCAAGTTTCTCCGACCGTAACCGCCGCCGATGCGACTCTCGTTTACGTTGGGTTCCCCGGGACGACTTGGGACGTCCCACACGAGCACTCCAGAATTTAGACATAGCGATACACCTGCATGTGATCCGACGAAAAGAGAAGAGATCGAAGGCAGTGTCGGTGGTCCTACTGACGACTGTCTTCTACAAACGCTTACGGAGCGTCAGTGACGGATACACAGGCTGGTTCTTAAATTCCCCAAAAATATCAACAATGGCCGGAACTTTCCCTTTCCTCTCTAGAATCCAGTTTGTTCGCTTTTGAGCCGCAAAATGAAACAATGCCTTTTGGTTTTCGCTGTTGCTTTTGTCCTGTCCTCTTTGGAGCCTCGATACTTGTGTTCGGAGCCGCCCGCTTGGGAGCTCGTAAAAGCAGTAGGAGCCCCAACCGCTCGCCATGAGGCTTCATTTGTCGCCTGTCGTGATCAGCTCTTTTTGATTGGCGGGAGAAGGATCAACCCAGTTGATGTCTTTGATCCGCGAAACGCGACTTGGATGAGGCGTGTCGAAACGCCGATGGAGATGCATCACTTTCAAGCAGTTTCAATCGGTTCGAAGATCTACATTGTGGGGGCGATGACAGGGCCCTATCCCAGGGAGACACCACTCGAAAAGGTGGTGGTCTTCGATACGGAGACGAGTTCATTCGACTTCGTTCACCACATACCGGAGACTCGGCGACGAGGTGGTGCCGGCGTGGTTGTCCATCAAGACAAGATTTATCTCGTTGGCGGAATCACCAATGGTCATCTAGACGGTACGGTGTCTTGGTTTGATTGCTACGACCCTCAAACCGGACATTGGGATGCACTAGAGGATGCACCGCACGCGAGAGATCACTGCACGGCGGCTATTGCTGAAGGTCGACTTTACGCGCTCGCCGGACGTCGCACGAACGCCGCCAGTAAAAAGACGTTCCAACTAACCGAGCCAGCTGTTGATGTTTTCGATTTCAATACCAATCGGTGGTTACCCGAGCAAACCGTGCCGGATCTGCCAACGCCTCGCGCTGGCAATATGGCGACATCTTATAGGGGTCGGATTTATGTCGGTGGCGGCGAGAGCGGAACGCAGAAGGCTGCACATGACGAAGTTGACATTTTCGATCCGAAAAAAGGCATCTGGGAATCTGGTCCGGCATTGGTAACAGGACGGCATGGCAGCGGCTTCGCGATTGTTGATGACGTGATGTACACGGCAGCAGGCAGCGCCAATCGAGGTGGTGGCCCAGAGCAGGATTCAATCGAGCGGTTGCGATTGTAAGTCATGCTGTGCATGACAGCGTGCCTTGATTGTCATGCGGAGCATGACCTACTCAGGACGGGGAACGTATCGATATTGTCCATCATTGGCGTCAGCAATTCTCTTCATAATCGCGGCACCCTCACGGCTGTGGTAGCCAATTGTGTGCACGATGCTGACGGGGCCATCGTCACCAAAAAGATTGTCGACACGGTTTTCTTCCGCCAGTAGTTCGGCAATCCCTTCAGGGAACTCTCCGTCCGAGAGCAGAAAAATGACATCGGGTCGAAGCTCAAGGGCGAAACGCAGCGGGTCGTAAGGTGCTCGGCCTCGATCTTTGCTGATGCGCATAGCCCATCGACGCAGCGCTTCCTTGTTGGCATCGGTGGCGTAGACGCTGCGTGATTCATCCACGCCCGGATTGGTGATTCTCATGAAGTCAGGTTCGGCATCGAAGAAGACGACGTAAAACCGCTGCTTGGATGACAATAAGTCGATTGAAGCAAGCAATTCACTTCGGGCCGAGTCAAAAGCGTCACCCATGCTGCCGCTGCTATCAACGAGATACACAAAGTGATTGCCGCCGCCCTCCACCCCACAGAAACGCATGGACTTGTCAGAAGACTTGGAAAGTGATCGAGGCCCTCCTGAATCGCTGCGTCCTCGATCTCCCATCATCTTTGCGAGAGATGGCGCGACCAGATCGGAGGTCGGCATTGCGATCGCGTCGGTCGAAACAGGCATCACTTGATAGTCCGCCATCTCCGTTGGTGTTGTTGGAATCGTTTCCGTGAATTCGGATGCCTCCAACTCGGAGGTATCGATCTCAATGGTCTCGACCTCCGTTGCCTCCTCGCTTGAGTTGGTCGCCGTCATTGCGATCTGGTCTTTTGGACGGTGGTTGGTAATCGTGATGCCCGCCAGCAACAGCAGAATCACCAGATGGATCACGGCGGACGCCACCATCGCCATTGGTTTTCGCTTTCGATCGACCGTGTCGGTTTCTTCCGCCTTTAACTCGACGTCCGCATCCAAGAGGACAGAACCGTCGTTGGTTTCCATATTAGGTGCGTCATTCGATTGCACTTCTCGACTATGCATCTCGGCAACCAAGCCCACATCATCTGAGCTCAAGTCTTCTGTAGAAAGCTCTTGCGACGATGGTGCCAGGAAGTGGGGGCGTTTTGAATGCTTGGTGTGGCCAGCGTCGAAACGCGCGATTGGATCGAGAATGACTTCCGATCTCTGCCACTCGCCTGACTGACGAAGTCGAAGGATGTCATCCCAAGACTCAAAGTCTCGAACCTCGTTTTGAGTGCCCGAAAAAGAACTCGGACCAGCTATCT
>JBCCKZ010000015.1:0-21356 GCA_039027135.1 Planctomycetota bacterium | reverse complement strand
GTCGAACAACGAGATCGTCCCGAACTACGGGGGCGTCCCGTCGTTGTTGGTGGATCCCAAGGTCGCGGCGTGGTGTCGGCGGCAAGCTACGAGGCGCGTCGATATGGAATTCACAGTGCGATGCCAGGCAGTCGTGCGGCGCAGCTTTGCCCGGAAGCAGTTTTCGTTCGTGGACGCATTGATCACTATGCCGAAGTGGGAAGACAAGTCCGCGAAATATTCCATCGATATACGCCGGTGGTTCAGCCTCTATCGCTTGATGAAGCTTTCTTGGATGTAAAAGGGAGTATCCGCCTTTTTGGTCCGGCTGCTTCCATTGGGCGGCAAATCAAAAAGGCAATTCGCGACGAATTGCAATTGAATGCGTCGGTCGGTGTTGCACCGGTAAAGTTTGTGGCCAAAATCGCGAGTGATCTCAACAAGCCGGATGGATTTGTCGAGGTACAGCCAGGTGAAGTTCAGACTTTCTTGGATCCGCTGCCGATCTCAAGGCTCTGGGGTGTTGGACGTGTGGGCGAGAAGAGGCTCACACGATTGGGGTTGAGCACCATGAAAGATCTTCGCATGCAATCCAAAGATGAAATGAGCAAGTGGCTCGGTTCGTGGGGCGTGCACCTTTGGAAGTTGGCCAGTGGTATCGATTCTCGATCGGTCGTTTCGGACCGCAAGGCGAAGCAGATATCCCATGAACGAACGTTTCATGATGACATCAGTGATGAGGAGATCCTTCGCGCGGTCGTCAGTTTTCTCTGCGAGTCCGTTGCCCGGCGTCTTCGCAACGGTGGTCGTCAATGTAGATGTGTTTCGCTGAAGTATCGCCGCGAAGACTTTAAAACTTTCGCTCGTTCGGCAACGCTGCCCTACGAAACTGATTCGACCGATGCGGTTTTTCGAACAGCCATCGGGTTGCTTGAGAAGATGCGTCAAAGAGAGCCCCGGCCGGTTCGATTGGTCGGCGTCTCGGTAGGTTCGCTAACTTCCAAGCATGCCGCAAGGCAACCAATGCTCTTCGATCTGGAGGAAGGTGACTCTGAACGCCGTGTCGTCGATGGGGTGGTCGATCAATTGCAGGACAAACTAGGCAGCAAAACCATTCATCGCGGCACTAGTCATCGCTGGGTGCGAAGAGGCGACTAGTGCTTTCCCAGGGCACTATTCAAAGTGACGATCAAGAGCGTCACTCTTTTCGACGAGTGCTTGGTGGGCCTTCCCAGGGGTGACCGATTGATTGCGAACGTGTAAGTGAACTAGGTCGTGCTGTACTCGAGGTGTTGGCTTCCCGACATCGAGATAGCTGCAGGAGTCGAGTTCGCGACTGATTGAGAGTCTCGATGATTCGATTGCCTTTCGATCTCGCCGGCAATTTGCCGAAGTCGTAAGGCGATGAATTGAGTTTCCTGTGGGCGGTCGTCTGGATTGATTTCGGTGCACTGTTCCCACAACTCATCGGCGATTTGTGGAATCTCTCGCTCAGGCGACTGCAGCGAAGGTCTGGTGTGTCCACCTCTTAACGCGAGCTCAACAGAGTTATGGAAGCTGCCACCGCGAATCATCGGGATTCCGGTGAGCACTTCATAGAGAACCGAACCGATGCTGTAGATGTCGCTGGTTGCTGCAATCTCCTTCGACTGAATCGTCTCCGGTGAGGCGTACATGGGCGAGCCAATGAATTGCCGACGCTCTGAAGTGTAGGCTTGGCTACTCTCGTTCAGGCGATCGCTCAGCCAACGTGCTGATCCCCAGTCAACCAGGTAAGACCTCCCGTCATGATCGATCATCATATTCTCAGGCTTGATGTCCTGATGCACTAAACCGGCTTGATGGACGACCGAAAGTGTCTCTGCGATATCGGCCAAGATACTCAGCTGTTGGGGTACTCGATAAGCAGTCTTTGATCTGCCGCGAACGATTTGGAAAAGGTCTGGACCATCGATCCATTTTGTAACCAAGAACGGACATCCCCAATCATCGCGATCAAGATCGTAGAGCGGAAGGACCCCCGGTATCCCTTCGAGCATCGATAGGATTCGGGCTTCTCGGGCGAGCAGGTTGACCATGCGTCGGTCGCCGAGAAGTTCACGGCGTAGTTTCTTGACGGCTACCATGCGACCGACCATCACTTCACGACAAAGTGAGACGACCCCAAATCCACCTTCAGCGAGAACACGCTCCGCCTTGTATCGACGACCGCTTTCCGGTGCACCGAGTGGCAGCGGACTGTCTAGAAGATCATGTAGCTCGGACTCGCTGGGCAACAGAAAGGGCAGGACGCCAGAGTCGTGATGTTTCATGGGATTTGATTTATTCGGGGGGAGAACAAACAAAATTTAGGTTTCTTTAGCCAAACGGCTTTAGATTCTCAGCAAAAGTTGGGTTGTAAAAATCGCAGCCGGTTGTTCGAGAATTTTTGCAATCTGACGTTCTGATGTGACGATTGGACACGAAGGACGGGGGCTCCTACTCATCTCTAGCTAGATTCATGGAAGAGAAAAACGAACCTTCATCAGTCGCAGTCTCTGAGCAGGACGATGCGAACCTGCAGCAGGAAGCACCTGGCAATACCGAAGTCTCAGTGACCTCGATGGTTGATGAGCTCTCGGTTGCTTTGGAATCTGCGATCGGCGAAATCCACGCTGTCAATTCGGAAACGAAAGTCCTATCACTGAACGCTAGGATCGAGGCTGCACGGGCTGGGGCTCACGGTGCCGCATTTGGAGTGGTTGCTGAAGAAATGCAGTCCCTCTCCGAAAAGACGGAGCAAATCGCATCGGTCATGGCGAACCGCACGCGGGAGAAAACGGGCGAGTTGATGTCGATGATTGATTCGACAGTCCGTGGAACACGCCTGAGCGATTTGGCACTGGTGAACGTTGACCTCATCGATCGAAACTTGTTCGAGCGAACCTGCGACGTTCGGTGGTGGGCCACGGATGGGAGTATCGTGGACGCATTAGCTGATCCAACACCCGAAAAGCTCGATTTTGCTTCCAAGCGGATGGGCGTGATCCTTAGCGCCTACACGGTCTATCACGATCTTGTGTTGGCCAATTCAAAGGGCCAGATCGTTGCCAATGGCTTTCCGAAGCAGTACAGCTCATCGGGCCAGGATGTCGGAAGTGCCGATTGGTTTCGACAAGCTATTCAGTCTTCGAGTGGAGACGAGTGGGGTTTTCAAACTGCCCACCTGAGTCGATTGGTTGATCAAAAACCGAGTCTCGTTTACAGCGCATCAGTCCGCACTGACGGAGACCAGCGTGGAACAGCTCTCGGCGCTCTGGGCGTGATCTTCAACTGGTCCGATCTTGCCGGGCCGATCTTAAAAGACATTCCAGTCAGCTCGCACGAAGAAACTACAACACGAGCTTTTATCGCCGACGGATCGGGCAAGGTTCTCGCATCACGCGAGAATGAGAAGATTGGTGATTCAGTACCAATTCCCGAGTTCCAGCGGGTACTATCGGCGGACAAGGGTTTCTACATCACAACGTATGAAGAGACCAAGTTATGCGTTGGTCACGCAAAAGCACCAAGCTTCGAGGGCTACTCGACAGGTTGGTACTCGATCGTTGCTCAGCCGTTAGTTGACTAATCGACGTCTAGAAGCGCAGTTCATCTAGCAAACTTGCATCGAGCCTTTTGGCAAAGAAGATCACCCAAAGGCGTTATGAGGTTGGCTAGATTGCTGATCGAATGAATCACTAGTGAGTTGCCAGATTAGTCTTCGAGGCATCCGAATCCTCGTGGTCGACTCGGAACTGATCAACCAGCGAACGCATCTCGGTGGCCAAGCGATTGAGTTCTTCGCCGGATTGCTTCGATTGATCAGCACCCACAGCCGTTTCTTCGAGAACTTCGTCGACACCCGACATGCTTTCCATGATTTCTCGGCTTGATCTGGTCGAGTCCGCAACCTGGTCAGCCACTTGCCCGGCAAGCTCAACCGTGTTGTTGATGTTTGTGGCAATGTTGCCCGTGGTAACACGTTGTTGATCAACCGCTGAGGCAATCGTTCGGCTGAGTTCATTCACCTGAGCCACTACGTCACTGATCTGCTGGATCGAGCTGACTGCTTCGCCGGTGCTACTTTGCATTACCTGAATACGGTTTCGAATGTCCTCAGTCGCGGTGGCAGTTTGTTTGGCCAGTTCTTTGACCTCGGTTGCCACCACGGCAAATCCCTTGCCCGCGTCACCGGCACGTGCGGCTTCAATCGTCGCGTTGAGTGCAAGTAGGTTGGTTTGCTCGGCGATCTCTTCGATCACTTCGATCACCTTACCAATTTCATCGGCGGCGTCTCCCATGCCGTCCACTTTGTCATTACAGACTCGGGCCGCTGAAGCGGCTTGACCGGCCACGTCGGCTGATTGTTCCGCGTTGCCGGAGATTTCCGCGATGGTCGTCTTCATCCCCTCAACGCTGTTGGCAACGGTCTCGATACTCTGTCGGATTTCACCGGTGTTCTCATTGACGTCGTTCATTGAATGGCTCAGACGCTGCGCGGCATCCGATACCACGGTCGATCGCGACTTGCTTCTTGCGGCTCCGTCAGAGAGTTTTGTCGAAGATTCGCCGAGCGCCATCGCGGCGGAGTTCAGCGTAGACGCGTTGCCCGAAATCGAGCGAACGATGTCATGGATTCGAGATACGAAACGATTGAAGTTGATTGATAATTCGCCCAGCTCGCCGAATTGATTCGTATCAAGTCGTTTGGTCAGGTCGCCTTCGCCATGAGCGATGTCGTGCAATGATTGAACAGTCTTGCGGATGGGGCGAGCGAGTGAGCTGGCAATCCAATATCCGAATAGGATTGTAAAGGCCGTCGCCACGACTCCAGCAACGGCGGTGGCAAAAAGCATATCAGCTTGGATCTGCTGGGTGTTTCGGCTGAGTTCTCGAGCAGTCGAGAAGGCCTCATCGGTAGTCACCTCCGAGGTCACAACCCAGTTGAGTCCGAGCAGGTCGACGGGAGCGTAAGCAACTAGTGCTTCTTCGTCGCGAAAGTTGGTCGTGACGGTCAATCCAGATTTGCCATCCAGAGCTAGTTTCGTGGCTTCGGTTCGGATGCGAGGGGCATCGTCAGTCCGGAATGCGTTGACCAAAGAGAAAGTCTCGGCATCGCGGGCGCTGTCACATCGTTGACGTCCGTCTGCCGCAATAAGGAGCGTTTCGGCAGTCTCACCAATACCCATGTCACGAACCATCAACTCATTGATTCGATCGACGGGCATTTGGAAGATCAGAACACCGAGACGTTCGTCACCGTCGAAGATTGGACTAGCGATGAAACTCGCGGGTGCTTGGTAGCTTGGCCAATAGTTGTCGAAGTCGACGAGAATAAAGTCATCGGCATTGTCAAGTTGATTGGCTTTGCGGAATGCTTCACCAAAATTAGTGTTGGCGTAGGGGCCATCGATCAGACTTGTGGCGTAGTCCAACTCTTTGAAAACGCTGTAGACAATATCGCCACTCTCGTGATCGACGAGGAAGATGTCGTAGTAGCCAAATGCGTCAAGAAATTTACGGATGCTGGGATGGTATTTCTCATGCAGGTTGTTGTACTCGGTCGAGGCCTCTGCTTTGTCGAGAAGGTGTTTGCTGCCGAGCGGGTTTGGATTGCTTGAGATGTAGGTTTGCTGCATCACAATGGCTTGGCCATCAAGGGCCTTGAAATTGGTTGTCAAGTCCTTGGCTGTGTCACCGTTCTGATTTGCGAACTCGATATCGAATTGATCTTCATAGTACGACTTCAAGCAGCGATGCATGTCACAGGCACGCTCTTTGTCGACTTCCAACTCAATGGCCACATGATTGAAAGCAGGTGTAAACTGACGCATCGCGTCAACGATCATCCGATCATCCGAACGAGTCACCACTTGATCCCGGATCTGGCTGAAGTAATCCGTGATCGCTGCTTTCTTGAGATCTCTTGCCGCAACAAGCGAGCTTTCAACCTGCTGTTGGATCTTGGTTCCGGCAAGTTCGCCGACACGATCACTGCCAGATCGCGCGCTGCTGAGATTGACGCTTGAGATCACACAGATTGGCACAATGCCGCAAAGGAGAAACGCTCCGATCAATCGACCGCGAATGTTCAGCTTCTTTAGAGGAAACATTATTCTGTGATTCCGTGGTGAGTTGTGAAGTAGTGATCTTCGCTCTAGGCCGTCGCCTGAGCCTCTTCGTGTGCGTCAGCAAGAGCCTCTAGGCTCACCACGATCACAATCTGATCATCTTGCAAATAAACCGATTCGATGTATTTGCGGTCGATCGAATCGACGTTAGAAGGACGTCGGTTGAACTCGCTCTTGCGAACGTCCAAGATGTCTAGGATTCGATCCACCAAGACGCCCACGCGATCTTCTCCTAAGTTCAGGATGAGATTGCGGCAAGTTCTTGTTCGAGGGATCTCAGGAATGTTGAAGATGTGATGAGGATTGAGGATCGTCACGACGTCGCCGCGGAGATTAACCACACCATGGTATTGCTTGGGAGCACCAGGTACTTCAGTGATGTCCGTACTTCGGTTGATCTCCTGCACATGGCCGATGTCAACTCCCAGGATGATGTCGCCTACGGCGAAGGTGACCAATTGTGTCTTGTCGGTGTCGATGATCTTGGGAGCATCGATGCATTCAACGTTTGAGCTCATTTGGAGTCTCCTTCGCTAGGGATGTTGGTGTACTTGGTGGTTTCACTGTGTTTCTTGTTAGCCAGACGCTGAATCGCACCGAGTAACTCAGGCTTGTTCATCTTGATCTGGTAATCGGTCACACCCGCTTGGATGCCTCGTTCCATCGACGTCTTGTCTGCCAAGCTGGTGAGGGCGATGATCGGCTTATCGGCGTAACGCTCGATAGCACGTGCCTTCTTTGTTAATCCGAACCCGTCGAGATTTGGCATCTCGATATCCGTCAGTATCAGGTCGTAGTGTGTGTCGGTCGTTTCGAGGTGTTCGAAGGCTAGTTGCCCATCAGCAAAAGCGTCCACGGTGTGGCCTTCCTCGACCAGTGTATTGATCAGGAAGTTTCGGAAGAACTTGCTGTCTTCGGCCACACAGATGTGGGCGTTTCGCTTCTCAGCTGGTTCGTCAGCTGTTTCGGTTCGGGTAAACCACTCCGGTCGAGCCGACTCGGTCATGCCGTAGAGGTCAAGAACGCGTGTCGTGCGTTCATCGATAACCACGAGCCCAACAGTTCCCGTCTCGGAGGGAGAAGAGTCTGAGAACGTCATGTCGCAGTCAGTGATATCATCGAGGTATGGTGCAACGAGGCCAACCTCACGTCCGTAAACCGCGTAGACGATTACATGGATGTACTCGGGTTGATCACTATCAGCCGTGTCGAGTGCGTCTTGAACCCGCATCACAGGAAGAGTGCTTCCGCGATACTTCAGCACCTTTCGATCTCCGATGACCTCAATCTCATCGATCTTCACGCGTTCTATACGACGAACCACGTCCATGGAGATTCCAAAGTGGTCTGTTTTGTTGATCGAGAACAGAACCATTCGCTGCAAATCAGCCACGTCCTTTGTTGTGTCAGCTGGCTCCTCAGTAACAGAGTCCGAATCGGATTGGATATTGCCCTGAAGCGTGATGCCGCTGATGTCGAGGATCATCGCGACGCGGCCATCGCCGAGGATTGTTGATCCCGCAAACAAAGGAAGATTGGAAAGATGCTTGCTAAGCGGCTTGACGACGATTTCTTCGCTATCGAGAACGCGATCAACGGCGATCCCAAAGACGGATCGCCCGCTTTCGACGACGATGACTTGCTGATTCTCACGAGGCTTAGATTCGTCATGCTCGATCGACAAGAGACTGTTGAGCCGGACAAGTGGGATGAGCGAGCCGCGTAGTCGCAGCACCTCAGCGTTGTTAACTCGTTCGATTCTCTTGTCGCTACCACTGCACTGAACCAACTCAACAATGTTGACTTGCGGAAGCGCGAAGGGGCGGTCGCCCAGCGATACGATCATCGATGGGATGATGGCAAGAGTTAGAGGAAGTGTGATGCGAATCACGGATCCTTCACCAAGCGTTGACTCAACTTCGACACTGCCACCGATCTTTTCGATGTTCGTCCGGACGACGTCCATGCCGACACCGCGTCCGCTAACCGCTGTGATGGCTTCGGCTGTTGAGAAGCCCGGGGCGAAGATTAGATTGACTGCGTCATGATCATTGAGTGCGGCGGCGGCTTCAGCAGTGAGAACACCTTTCTCGACTGCCTTGTTTCTCAGCTTCTCGGGATCCATTCCGGCGCCGTCGTCGATGATCTCAATCATCACCTTACCGGCTTGGTGGAACGCCTTGAGATGGACGGTCCCAGTTTCCGGCTTGCCCGCGGCAACTCGATCCTCGGGCTGTTCGACGCCATGGTCACACGAGTTTCGAATCAGGTGTGTGAGTGGATCGGCAATCGCTTCGACGATAGTCTTGTCGGTTTCGACCTCGTTACCCTCGACTTTGAGCGAGATCTTCTTGCCGAGGGAGGATGAAAGATCTCGGATAACTCGTGGGAACTTATTGAATACATTGCCGATGGGCTGCATCCGAGTTTGCATGATTGTTTCTTGCAACTCGGTAGTCACTTGATCCAATCCACTGGCGATCTTTTCAAGCTGGTTGTTCGACGAGGACTCTGTCATGCTTCGCAGAAGCTGGTTACGCGAAAGCACAAGTTCACCAGCCAAATTCATGAGTTGATCGAGAACACGAACGTTGACTCGAATGGTTGGCTCGATTGCCAGGCCTTCGCTAGAACCTTTGATTTCGCCGGACTTTCCAGCAGGCTTAGATGGTTTGTCGTTTGCTTTGGGGACTGCGGCTGCGGCAGGTTTCTTCGCTGGTGCGGGCTCGTCAAGTTTTGCCGCGACCTCTTTGGTGTCCGCGTTGGCTTCTGACGGGGCAACATCGGCAGCTGGGGCTTCGTCGATCGACTCCACAGCTGCATCAACGGCATCAAGCGTTTCTTCAACGCGATCGGTTGTTTCGCCGCCTTCTTCACCCTGCAGAACCTTATCTAGCTTGTCGCAGAGGTCCTCGTTACTCGTTTCGTTGCTTGATTCAACGCTGTCAATCAGTTGCATTAACCGGTCAGCGGATTTCAGCATCACATCGACATTGAAAGGCGTGGGCACGAGCTCGTGGTCGCGAACCTTACCAAGCACGTTTTCGAGACGGTGCGACAAGCCGTTGATCTCAGTGAGACCAAGGAAGCCAGCGGCGCCTTTAATAGAGTGAATGGCTCGGAAAACTGTGTTGACCAGATCGTCGTTGATGTCAGCGCCCATTACTTCGATGGAAAGTAACTGCGTCTCGATATCGCTTAGATGCTCGCGAGATTCTTCAACAAACTCAACTAACAGCTCGGCATCCATTGATTGATTCCCAAAACTCGAACTCGATTAAACCGTGCGAAGTCGCCAATTGATTGGCGTACGCTTCTTGAAATCGGTAGGCGAAACGGTGTCGCGGCCTGCCCGACTAGAAGTAGGTAGGCGATAGACTCAACCTGAGCGTTACAAAACCGCGTCAAAGATTTCGATGGAGCCTTTTCCAAGCGTCAACGATGCTTTAATCGGACCAACCGTTAAATCGGCATTTTTTCGCCACTCGTCCAATACCGTGTTGTACGGTTCGTTGACATGGATGCTCGCAGTCTCGGAATTGGCTGACGCGCACGTTTTTCCGCTCCCCACCCAGGTATTCCAACGATGAAGGTTCTGTTGGCTGAAGATTCAGGCGTCATGCGTAAGATCATTGCTCGTTCACTCGCTTCCCTCTGGGTAGATGAGGTTGTCGAGGCGGAGGATGGTCAACTCGCGTTGACTGCTTTTCAGGAATCGGGTCCTTTCGACCTGGTTCTCACCGATTGGAACATGCCCAATATGAACGGGCTAGAACTGATCCAAGCTATCCGTGCGACCGGTAGCAAGGTTCCAATCATGATGGTCACGACCGAAGCCGAGAAGGAGAAAGTACTCCAGGCTTTGCAGGCAGGTGTCAATGACTACCTCGTCAAGCCGTTCGACCAAGAGATGCTTCGTATGAAGCTTCAACGAGTCATGCCCGCGCAGCCAGCCGGCTAAGCTCTCTGCATTATCCCAAAAACATCAAGAATATAGGCGGAGATAGAATCCATGGTTGTAGCTGAGTCTCTCGAGAAGACTTTGATGGACGCGTTTCATGAATCCATTGAAGATAGCTTTTCACAAATGGCGGGCATTGAGGTCGAACGAGTTCGAGTGCTCGCCCTCGATGGGCCGTTTGATGACACCGCTGAAGACGCTTTCGCGTTGACAGTGATCATGGGCTGGACCGGTCCACTTCAGGGAACTGTCGCCATTACGCTGAGTGAGCAGGCCGCCCTCGATTGGACAACGGCGATGCTAGGGATGACAGCTGAGAAGATCGATGGGGACGTCTTCGATGCCATCCAAGAACTGGGGAACCTAGTGATTGGAAGTGCCAAGAGTCGCCTTGAGATGACGGACTTGGCGGTTTCGCTACCACTCGTTCTTCCCGCTGGTCTGGCTTCGATGGGCTCTCGTTCAGAAAGAACGGACCTTCGCATGACTTATGCATTCAACGGTCATAAGGTCTGCGTCTTTGCGTCGATTGACCAAAAGTAAAAGGGTCAAGTTCCTTAGAGAAGCTCACAACTCGGGATTCACCAAGAGTCCCTATGCCGCCAACGAATCGTAAAAAGAACTCTCGCCCTAGCGGCGACGACGACGAATCAGAGCCATTCCGCTCATCATCGCGAGAGCGGCAAGAGAAGATGGCTCGGGAACCGCAACGACGGTTACGATTCCGAAAGTACTGCCGTCGAAGTCGATTTCAAACTCAGCCCCTGTCTCAAGTTCGGAGAAGAACGTGCCGCCAGTCGGGGCAATCTCAAATGACGCGCCCTGAAAGCTACTTGGGGAAACACCGGGGTCGAGTACCGATTCGATGTCGAGCACAATCAGAAGCCGAGATTCGCCAGCTCCGATGATCGCGTTCTGAGGTTCGAAGTCGATAATTGTAGTTGATTCGTCGTCACCGTAGAAAAACGGCATTCCGGTATTGTCAGTGTCCTGCCGCGAAAGAGTGCTTAGGTAGCGAAAGTCTCCTCCCACATTCGAGAAGAGATATTCAGGCAAAATGCTGTATTCGTCGAATCGGTCATTGGGAAGCGAGGGTGTTTCCAAAGCACCAAACGTCACTTCGCTGCCATTCGCCTGAATGGGCTGGATGAAAAATCCAAAGTCGGCAAAGTCGACACCGACAGCGATGGTTCCGGTGTTTCGGACCGATGCAGTCACGCGACCAGTCTCATTCGCACCGATCGTGGTCGAGCTAATGTCGATCACCAATTCGCCAAACACGGTTGGTGAGAAACAGAACATCAGGGCTGCGACACCCAGGTGATGCAACTTCGTCATCTTGAAAAGCTTTGAAAAGGAAGAGAGGTCGTCGTGCGCTGCACCACGACTGCCTCAGATTAACGAACGGGATCTTCTCTTTGAAGCAAATTTCTGGCAATTCCCAGCACTTTAGCGACTTGAAGACCTTCTTTCCTTTGCGTCATTCCGCTTTCGGTCAAAGGATTTCGAGATCACTTGACCATCGGACTTCCGCAGATCCTGACGCTAGGGGTCGTGGCTGTTCTCATGGAAGCACAGGTAGAATGCGGCTTCGAACGAGGTCGCAGTGATCTGCCAGTCAAGATGATTCCTCGGTTTGCATCAGCCAAAAAAGGAGTTCTCCCCAGTGATAGTCGCACTACGAAATCAGCTTCTCAATGACCGAAGTCGACACCTTTATCAAAGTTGGCTTGTTGCTTTAGTTGTCTCGCTTAACCTCCCTTTCAAACCTGGCGTCGCTCTGGAGCCAACGGCGGACTCAACCGGGAAGGTATCCGGCATCGATCGGTCTTTGTTTTCAGATAGTGTCAAGCCTGGCGATAACTTCTACCTCTACGCGAATCAGGTTTGGCTCGACAGGACATCTATCCCAGCTGATAAGTCGAATTACGGTGTTTTCACGATTCTCAGTGACGACACTCGGGAGCGGGTTCGAGCACTGATCGAAGAGGCGGCTGAGAAAGAAGCTGAGGAAGGCACGGCGACCCAGAAAGTGGGAACTCTTTACAGGAGCCTGCTTGATTTCGAGACTAGGAACGCAGCGGGTATTGATCCGATCCAACCTCTGCTCGACTGCATTGATGTTGCCGACGATGGCTCGATGGGAGAGCTACTCGGCTACCTCTCGCGTTTTGGTATCAATGCCGCCATGGGTTTCTATGTCAACAACGACGCTAAGGATTCTGACAAGTACGCGGTCTATGTGACACAGACTGGCCTGACGATGCCCGATCGGGATTATTATCTCGAAGACGATAAACGCTACGTCGAGCTCAGGGCTGAATTGAAAGTGTACATCGCCGATATGTTGCGTTTTGCTGGTGTGGAAGATCCCGAAGCGAAAGCCGACGGTGTGTTAGAGATTGAGCGTCAGCTTGCGGAACATCAGTGGACCAAGACCGAGAATCGCGACCCCGTAAAGACCTACAACAAGAAGACATCGGATGAGCTCGCATGGATCATGGATGCATTCCCCTGGAAGGACTACGCCCAGGCGGCTGGCCTGGGTGATGTCGAGAACTTCATTGTCCGCCAGCCGAGTTACCTTCAAGAAGTGGGGGTCTTAACGCGTTCGCTCGATCTGGATGCGGTGAAGGATTACTTGAGGCTTCATGTCATTGATGCTTACGCGTCGTCCTTGAGTGAAGAACTTGAGCAACGACATTTCGATTTTCATAGCAAAGCTCTTTCCGGGGTCGATCAGCAGGAAGAGCCTTGGAAACGTGCCGTCAATGTGACAGGCAGCGTTCTAGGTGAGTTGGTTGGACAGCTTTACGTTGAAAAGCACTTCCAGCCCAAGGCGAAAGCTCGAATGAATCAGTTGGTCGACAATTTGAAGCTGGCGTTTGCCAAACGCATCGAGTCCCGGGATTGGATGGGCGAAGGCACGAAGAAGCAAGCTCTTGAGAAGCTCGAGAAGTTCACCACCAAAATCGGTTACCCCGACCAGTGGAAGAATTACAGTGCTCTTTCAATGACGTCGGAAGTCGCCGCGAGGAATTTGCTTGCGTCGTCGGAGTTTGAGCATGATCGTGATTTGAAAAAGCTTGGCGGTCCAATTGATCGCACTGAATGGCATATGACGCCGCAGACAATCAATGCGTACTACAACCCCGTCATGAATGAGATTGTGTTTCCAGCGGCGATCCTACAACCTCCGTTTTTCAACATGGCTGCTGATGATGCGGTTAACTACGGTGCCATCGGAGCCGTGATTGGGCATGAGCTTTCTCATGGGTTTGACGATAAGGGATCCCAATACGATGGCAATGGAAATCTTCGACAATGGTGGACGCCCGACGATCGACAGGAGTTTGATCGTCGTGCCAAAGGCCTGGTCGAGCAGTATTCGGCTTTTGAGCCCGTTGAGGGCAACTTTGTCAACGGTGAACTGACGCTTGGCGAAAACATCGGTGACTTGGGGGGGCTGAGTGTTGCCCTGGAGGCCTACAGGCTTTCGCTGGCTGAAACGTCAGCTCCCGTAATCGATGGTTTCACGGGAGAGCAGCGGTTCTTCCTCGGGTGGAGCCAGGTTTGGCGCCGGCTGTATCGAGGTCCCGAGTTGCTCAGGCGTTTGGTGACGGATCCTCACAGTCCCAGCGAGTACCGGGTCAATGGCATCGTTCGAAACATGGATGCTTGGTACGAAGCCTTTGGCGTTTCCGAAGGCGATGAGCTTTATCTTTCACCAGAAAGACGGGTGCGAATCTGGTGAATACACCTGAGGATCCGATTTTTCGAATCACGGAACAACCACCCCAGCCGATCCAAGGCGTAGCGTTGGATATGGATGGACTCCTATTTGATACGGAGCCCGTGTATTTCGAAGTACTCGATCAATTGCTAATCAGACGCGGGTTGAGATATACCCCTGATCTTCAACAAAAGATGATGGGCCAGGTGGGTGTGGCCGCCGCGAGAACTCTGCTTGATCATCACCGTCTGGATGAGGATCCTGCAGAGTTGATGGCGGAATGCGCCCGAGACTACGGATTGCGAATCAAAATGGGTGTGGATGATCGACCGGGACTCGATAGCTTGCTGAAGAGACTTCGAGAGTCTGAATTACCCTTTGGTGTGGCCACTAGTAGTTACCGAGAATTCTTCGACACGTTGTTTGCCGAAAGAGATTGGAGTCGAGAACTGGCATTCGTCATCACAGGTGATGACGTTGATCGTGGAAAGCCTGATCCACAGATCTACTTGAAGGCTTCGGAGGCGATGGCGATTGATTCAAGTTCAATGTTGGTCCTTGAAGATAGCCAGAATGGCATACGATCGGCCGTGGCGGCCAACGCAATCGCAGTTGCCGTCCCCAACGAAGAGACGTTGACTCACGATTTCCAGGGAGCCGCAGCCGTGGTGAAAAGTTTGGATACCCCCTGGCTTCTAGATTGGCTTCGTTAAGGCCGGCCTGAGCCAAACGAACTGGGTGATATGCAATCGTAGAGGGCCCTGGAAATCGCCGCGTTTTTGGGCGTGAAACCCGATTTCGCTAAAGTTCTTAGGCAGATGGATCAAAACTGCCTTGCGGCGGCATGCTGATGCGGGCGACTATCCGGCGTCGAGCTTTGAGCCATTGCAAGGACGCAGTGGTTTGAGAGCAAGTCCAGAGAATTCTTACGAAATGATCCATGGAGGGATCCGGCGTGGGTGCACTGAATTGCCTGAGAACGATTGCGGTCGCGATCGGAATCGTTTGTCTGACCGCACATGCCGCGGTGGGCGGTGACGCCATACTGGTTTATTTCAGTTCTCCCCATTGTGGGCCGTGCCGTGCGATGAAGCCGGCCGTCGAAACGCTTCGCCAGCGTGGCACAGCGGTCCGGCAGGTCAATGTCCAAGAAGAACCCGGAGTGGCACGTCGGTACGGAATCCGCCAGACGCCGACGTTCTTAGTTCTTTCGGGTGGCCAAGAACTGACACGGCTGGTGGGAATGCAGTCGGTTGAAAAGCTTGACGAGGCGTTGTCACTTTCACCAGTAGGTCCGCTGCATCAAACGACCATGCAGAACGACCGCACGAGGCAAGCAATACAGGCACTCCCAACTCGATTGGTTCCACTGAATGCCGTTGAGACAACCGGCCAGTTAAACGTGGTCAACCGAGATGAAGTCATGCCAAGCCATGATCATGCCAGAGCCATCGAGAGAGCTCAGGCGGCGACGGTTCGATTGCGGGTCCATGAGGATCGTGGTTTTGGTGCAGGAACAGGAACCATCATCGACAAACACGGCGAAGAAGCACTGGTACTGACGTGTGGGCATCTATTTCGGGATAGCCAAGGCAAAGGTCGTGTCGAAGTCGATGTGTTTGTCGGCGGACAAGCCAAGACGGTCGAAGGGCGAGTGATTGACTATGACGCCGGAGACCGCGATATCGCATTGGTATCGATACGTCCTGGCATTCCCATCGAGCCCGTTCCCGTTATTCAACGCAGCCGAGCGGTTCGCACTGGCGAGACAGCCTTTAGTTTTGGCTGTGATCGTGGAGCTGACCCGTCGAGACGTGATACTCACATCATTGGCGTCAACACAATCAATCCGCATCTGGGACTGTCGAACCTTGAAATTGCGGGTGCACCCATCGATGGGCGAAGTGGCGGTGGCCTCTTTGATGAAAAAGGCACACTCATTGGGGTTTGCAATGCAGCGGATTACCAGGGCGATACCGGAATCTACACAGGCCCTGGCAATATCCACTGGCAGCTCGATCGTATTGGGTTGCAAAAGCTCTATCAAGATGCCCCGACCAGCCAAGGTTCCCCCGGAAGCTCGCTCGCGATTTCAGAGGTGACGCCGCCGCGATCAAATCCGAGGACAACTCCTCCGTCCGGCCTTGGTTCGAGCCTGGTACCTCCAAACCCGCCTGGGACCGATGAGGATTCGGAAATTCTCGTGATCATTCGCGGAAGCGCTGCCCGGGATGGACAGTCCGAGGTGATTAGTCTTTCGGGTCGCGACCGCGGCTTGATCGATCAAATCCGGACGGCGGCTCGGCGCTAGAAACGCTAAATGCGAGACCCCACGGGAGGGTTAGCTAGCTAATTCGGTGGGTTATCCATTGCAATTCCTGTCGGGATAAAATGAGTGGTTCATTCCCACCCATGTACCCGTTCTATTCCGCCAGCCCATGACCGAAGCCTCGGCAACCTCGATGCGACGCCCAGTGCGTCTTGCGGTTGGTGCTGGCTTAGCTGGTCTTTTCTGTGTCTTTGGCTACGGTTTTATCCTGCTTGGGGGCGGCGATTCTTCGAGGTCTTGGCAAGATTATCAAGGCGATGTCCAAACGGTTTCGGTGGATTCGAAGCATACGTTTGTCAAATCGGAGACTTCATCTCAGGCAACCTACAGGGATGGGTACACCGATGGGCAGAACTGCTACGGATGCCACCGTGAGCAGTATGAAGGCTACTTAACGACTACCCATGCCAATAGCGCGCACCTGGCAACTGAAGACGCTTCTGCAGCAGGCGGTAGTTTTGTTCATTCAATCTCAAGGCGAAAGTACGAAGTCTACTTTCGGGATGGTTGGATGCATCATCAAGAGACGATGGTTGATGCGAATGGAAAGGCTCTGTTTGAACGCGACGTGCCGATAGATATTGGTATCGGCTCGGGTACGCATGGTGTGACTTATCTTTTTAATCGAGATGGGCACTGGTTTGAGTCCCCGTTGACCTGGTATGCCGAGGAGGATGGGTATGCAATGTCGCCGGGGTACGACAATGAAAAGCATCAATCATTCAACCGCAGTGCCAATGATGCCTGTGTGTTTTGTCATGTGGGGCAAATCGAGCGAGTCGAGGAAAATCCTAGACGCTACCGAATCGCCGAGCTGACAATAGGATGCCAAAGATGTCATGGACCGGGTGACAAGCATGTTGAAATCTATCGTGCCGTCGATGGCATGAATGAATCCGATCGAAGGGATTATCTTAGAGAGCATTCTAGTGAAGATCAGATTGTTCACCCCGCGACCCTAGACCGAATCGCTTCCGAAGCGATTTGCCAGCAGTGCCATTTGCAGGGCATCACGACGGTCAGCCATGCCGGTGAGAACATTTGGGACTTTCGACCCGGTAATACGATGGTCGAGCACCGAAGTGACTATCGTTTCGCCGATGAGGTTACATCCCGAGTGGTTGGACATGTTGAGCAAATGCATCTGAGCAAGTGTTATCTAGAGAGTGATTCGCTCTCGTGCATAACTTGTCACAACCCCCATTTCCAGCCTGGTGCCGATGAGAAGTTGGCGTATTTCCGAGACGCTTGCTACCAATGTCATGAAGATGAGAGGTGCGGCGTCGAACATCAGGATCGAGTGACAAAGAATGGGAATGATTGTTCAGCTTGCCATATGCCCAAGGCCGAAACGGATATCGTTCACGCGGCGCTGCACAACCACCAGATTGGCATCTTCGACGAGTCGGGAAATCTGGTGACCCCCAATCAGGTCGACAAGAGTGCTGACTTGGTCGAGCAGGTGATCATGCCGATCCTTGATGACTCATCGCTTTCGGATGATGAACGTGAACGGAGACGTGGTCATGCTCTCTACCAGGCGCTTTTGAACTCTGATCGTCCTGAATTTGTTCGCTCGGCGGTTCAGAAATACGCAGCAGGATTGATGTCGAAGGTCCAACGTGGCCAAGCAGATCCAGAGCTGAAGTCTGTGTTGGCAGAATTGATGTACTACAGTGGCAGTCCTTCTATGGCGATGAACATGTATCGCGGCGTGGTGGGACGCTTGGCCGGAGAGAGTTATCGAGGTGCCGCAGCAAGGCAAGTCATGGCCACCCTCGCAGCAGCGTCCGGCCAGCACAAGGAAGCAATCAACCACTATCGGATCTTAACGAAAAACCGTGTCAAAGCGGACGACTTTTACGCGATGGCGATTTCCCAAAGAAGCCTTTATCGAGTTGACGATGCGATCGACTCGCTCCGCAATGCGTTAGAGATAGAACCGGCTCACATGGCGAGTCACGAACTTTTGGCGGAGCTATTAAGGGATACGGATCCGCGTCTTTCGGAAGAGCACCGTCGCATTGCCGGTGCCATCAGCGAGTAGCTGATGCTGTGAAATAGCGGAATCAACGGCTCAGGAGTGAGCAAGCATTGAAGCGTCTAGATCGGGTGTGACTCAATCAGCTACGATGGGGCGGTTTGCCATCAATTAGGGAATTCCTTTACCCCATGGACTCTTCTGATCAATCGGCGACACCCCTGTGGCTGTCTTGGGCTCGACTTGTTCGTTTGCCAACGGTCTTTTCAGCGATGGCGTGTACGGCATCCGGTTTCCTACTGATTAGCGGCTTTGAGTTTCCGTTGCCTCATTTGATTGTCGTGTTGGCTTCGGTGACGGCGCTTTACTGGAGCGGGATGATCCTAAATGACGTTTGTGACATTGATGAAGATCGTCGATTGAATCGAGCTGGCCCGCTTGTCACCGGTGAGATCAGTGTGAGGACTGCGCAGCTGGCCGTCGTGATACTGATGAGTGTAGGGGTTGCTCTTGCTTGGATAGCCGGCAACCAAGCGGAAGAATTTGATCAGTTGCCAGTGATTATTTCGGTTGTCATTGGTGGGTTGGTTTGGTTGTACGATGCGCCACTCAAAAGCACGTTGCTTGCGCCCGCCGTGATGGGGGCCTGTCGTGGTGCGAGCTTCCTTCTTGGATCGTCCGTTGCGTTGCCTTTGACTCAAGTTGAAACGATTCCTGAACACGTGCTTAGCGCAGCGTTAGGCTTCACGCTCTACGTAATGGGATTAACACTCTTCGGACGCCGTGAAGCGGCGGCTGGCGAAGACGCCGGTGGCATCAACCTTGCAGTCGGCCTGGTCGTTTTGGTCGGTGGATTGTTGATCATGGCATTTGGCCCGACGCTTACGGGATTTGAGCAACGCGGCGTTCGCCTCGATTCACGGATCGCTTTTCCGCTATTGATCGGGCTCATCGGTGGACCGGTGATCGTGCGATTCTTCAAAGCGATTCGGGATCCAGACCCATCGTCGATTGGACCTGCCATGAGGCTCTCGATATTGACGATTGTTCCGCTTTCGGCAGCCCATGCACTGCTTGGTGCTGGGCCTTCGTGGGGTTTTGCCGTGTTTTTTCTGTCGATTCCAGGCCTGATTTTGTCCGCCAAGATTCGCGTGACTTGAATGGGGAGTGGCTCCCACAACGCCACGGAATCCCGTGAAACCGGAAAAACGATATGAAAACCATTTCGAATGGTGGACCTGGCTACCTGGACACTCCTATCATGAAGAGGTCGTCGGCAAGCAAGCCTGCGACGTTGGTTTGAGTCTCACGGATGCGATACTCTCCACCTAGCATGAACGATGACGCCGCCTGATCCGATTCTGTTGACTCTTATGATGACTGGATCGGCTATGCGATCGGCACTGGCCGCAGCGGTCGTGTGCATTGTCATCGCGGTCGCCTTTCGCCTCATGTCAACCTTTCGGGACTATGTGGCTCAGGACCGACAAACGACCACCGATGTGCTAGCAAACCTCGATGAAATGCGTCAGCGGGGTGACATCTCGGAAGAGGAATTCCGAACTATGGAAAGCAGGGCGAAGCAGCTCGGCGTTCAAAGTCCAGATGAGTCATCGGTGACATCTTCCCAGTCGCCACCGACCGATGCATCTTGACCCCGGACGGAGAACGCCAAAGCCGTTGCGCTCGATCCCGATGATTGATACCTCCCATCCATGGCGGGTCACTTGAAGGATCAAAACTCATTTAAGATCAACCAAGGAAACCCGACTCATCCTCGGAACTGTTTAGGAATCGTGCATGCCCTCCAAAGATTCACCCTCCCGCCGAGGCAGTTCGAACAAGAAGAACGCCTTTTGCTCGTTTTGTCGTAAAAGCTACCGCGATGTTGGTCCCCTGGTCGAAGGGCCCGGCGACGTCTACATCTGCAACGAGTGCATCGAACTGTGCCAATCAATCTTGGAACAGGAAGAACGTCGTCGCGGACCAAGCAACGAGCTGTTCAGCGATATCCCTGCTCCACGGAAGATTGTCGAGCATCTCGACAACTATGTGATTGGGCAAACTGCTGCGAAGCGAGTCCTCGCTGTTGCCGTGCACAACCACTACAAACGCTTGAGTAGCGAGTGGGAAGGTGACGGCGAAGTCGAAATCGAGAAGAGCAATATTCTGCTTGCTGGACCGACGGGAAGCGGCAAGACGCTACTAGCAAGATCACTTGCTCGTATGCTCGATGTGCCCTTTGCCATCGGTGACGCGACGACTCTAACGGAAGCGGGATACGTTGGTGAGGACGTAGAGAATCTACTCTTGAAGTTGCTTCACGCCGCAGACTTCGATGTCGAAGCGGCCCAGCGTGGCATTCTCTACATCGATGAGATCGACAAGATCGGTCGGACCAACGGTAACGTTTCAATCACTCGAGATGTCTCCGGTGAAGGCGTTCAGCAGAGCCTGTTGAAGATGATCGAGGGAACCGTGGCCAACGTTCCACCTCAGGGTGGCCGAAAGCACCCCGAGCAGCAATACATCCAACTCGATACCAGCAACATTCTATTTATCGTTGGCGGTACGTTCGTTGGTATTGATGAAATCATTCGCAAACGCCTCGGTCACAAGACGCTTGGATTCGGCGGTGGAACCAACGTTCGGAACGAAGACGATACTGCGGATCTCCTTGCTCGGGTACAGACCGAAGATATTCTGCAATTCGGCTTGATTCCGGAACTGGTTGGGCGTCTCCCTGTGGTCAGCTACCTTCAGCCACTTGATGAAGATGGTTTGGTTGAAGTCATGCGTGAGCCCAAGAATTCGCTTACCAAGCAGTATCAGGCTCTCTTCCAAATGGAAGGCTGTGAGCTGAACTTCACCGATGAAGCGTTGCACTACGTAGCTCGCAAAGCCTTGGATAAGGGTGTTGGAGCTCGTGGGCTGCGTGGAATTCTGGAAGAAGTGATGTTAGACATCATGTACGATCTTCCTGAGCAAGAGCGAGGTACGGTTTACACCATCGACGAGTCAGTGGTCTCTGGAAAGGACCAGCTGTTCAAGATGCCCACAACCAAGAGTGCTTAGTTTTGGGCTCGCTCTCCCGGAGGTCGCCGGCCATCGTCGCCGATCTCTTCGGCGTCGAACGTCTTGCCGAGCTAATCGCGTGAAGCCGCATGATCCTTTCGTAGGAAATCCGCTACGGCCGTACCTGTCGTAAGTGCGGTCATCAT
>JBCCKZ010000014.1:0-21719 GCA_039027135.1 Planctomycetota bacterium | reverse complement strand
GGAAGCGGTATTAGACGAGAATCAAAAGTTAATGGCGTCTGTGGGACAAGCGTTTGACGCCCAGTTTTTGCTAGGCCAGGCCAGGCTTGCTTTGAAGCAACCAGCGGAGGCCGCCTCGGCACTGAAGACCGCGCTTTCAGCAAATCGTGATCACCCGCGACATGACGAGGCAAGGATTCTCTATGGACAAGCATTGGTCGAAACGGATGAGCCCAGGGCGAAACGCGAAGCCGTGAAAGTTTGGCAGTCGATCATTGATGACGATGCGAACTCGGGCATGGCCGCACAGGCCCGCTACAAACTTGGCCAGTTGGCTTTGGACCAGGAGCGTCTTTCCGATGCGATCAAGTTCTTCGCCTCGGCAGCGGAGCAGACGTCCGACCCGAGTCTCAGACCCTACGCTATTTATTCGCTTGCATCGACTCAGTTGTCACTGCGTCGAGCGCCCGAGGCAGTCGACCAGCTTTATAGTTTTGAGTCGCGTTTCCCAAATCACCCTCTCACTCCGCAAGTGCAGCTTACCCGCGGTATGGCATTTCGGTCGCTTGGACGTTTGGAAGAGTCGAAGCGAGATCTTAAGAATTTTCTCGGTACAAATCCTTCCGGTGAGGATCTTGGTGATGCACTCTATGAGCTATCACTGATTTCCACTTCTGAAAAAGACTATACGTCAGCAGCGATGTATCTATCTCGGGTGCTTCAAGACGTACCGGATTACTCCTCGATGTCGAAAGTGCTCTACGAGTTGGCTTGGTCGCTCGAAGAAGGTGGGCGAGAGAAAGAAGGGCGGCGAAGGTTTGCCCAACTTGTTGATCAGTATCCCGATCATCCATTGTCCGCCGATGCAAATTATTTCCTTGGGCAAAAACTCTACGCCGAAGCCGATTACCCAGCTGCGATCGAACGCTTCAATTCGGTTGTTGGACAAAGCGAGGATCCCTCACTGGTGAATAAGTCGCTTTATCGTCTTGGATGGTCGCATTATAAAATCCGCCGATTTGAGGAAGCCTCAAGGCTCTTTGATCGGCAATTGCAGGGTGATTCGGAGGGTCCACTTTCGTTCGATGCTTTGATGATGTCTGCCGAATGTGAGTTCAAAGCCGGTCGTTATCGGGAGGCACTGGAGAAGTTCGCGAAGTGCCGCGAACGAATCCGACGGGATGATGATCGCGACAGTACTTTGAAGGTGGCTTCGAAATCTCGGGTTCGCCAATTAGCCTTGTTGCACGCCGGCCAGAGCGCCGCTCAGCTCGGCGATTTTGCGATGGCGATTCAATGGTATGACGAACTTCGAGAACGATTCCCCTCATCGGATTACTTGGCTCAGGTGTTCTACGAGTCTGCCTTTGCCTACCAACAGGTTGGCAATGATCAACGGGCGCTCAAGCTGTATTCCGAGGTTGCTGAGAATTACCGATCTGAGATCGGGGCACGGTCAAGGTTCATGATGGGCGAGATTTTCTTTGCCAAAGAACAGTTCGAGAAAGCGGTGCCTGAATTTCAACGAGTCATGTTCGGATATGGTGCTGATCAGGCCCCGGAAGCAATCAAGAACTGGCAAGCCAAAAGCGGTTTTGAGGCTGGCAAGTGTTGCGAGGTTCTGCAACAGCGGGCTCGCACAGAAGCCGCCAAATTCAAAGCCAAGAAAATCGGATTGAGCTTTTATCGATACGTCGTCGAAAAGCATCCAACTCACGAACTGACCGAGCAAGCTAAGGAGCGACTCAACGAATGGGAAGAAGACTAAACTCTCCGGACATCAACACAGTAGAACGATCGTGATGCTCATTCCGTTTAGATTCACGCTGACTTTCGTTTTGGTACTTTCGGGTTCCCTGGCTGAAGGCTCGCAGGTCGACTTGTTTTCTATCCCTGTTATGCAGGCGGACGCCGCAGGGGAAATCATTGATTCTGCTGCGATTGAGTCCATCATGACTGACGCACCAGAGAAAGAACCAGTCGATTCACAGCCGTCGGGCATTGATCTATTGACGCTTATCGCTCGAGGCGGCGCGTTCATGATTCCTATCGCCGTGATGAGCTTTCTCGTTGTGGCGCTGGCGGTTGAAAGAGCTTTGATGCTGCGTCGCTCGAAGATTATTCCAAGGTCGCTGGAGACTTCCCTTCGTGAGTTAACCATTCAATCGCCATCCGACTTCGTATCGGCGGCGCGTGAGGTTTGTCATCAATCGAGGGCCCCGGCGGCGCGGGTCGTGCATGCCATGCTCGATCGTAGTGGTCTTTCGATTTCTGATGCTGAACGTGCCGCTACTGAGGCTTCGCAACGTGAGTTGGAAAGAGCCGCTGCGCCCGTGCGATGGTTGTCTTTGGCGGCCGCGGCCACGCCCTTGATGGGATTGTTAGGTACGGTGTGGGGAATGATCGTTGCTTTCCATGAATCAACCACTCTCAGCGCTGATCGTTCGCGAAGCGAGCAGTTGTCGGAGGGGATCTATACGGCATTGGTGACTACGCTCGCGGGTCTAGCGGTGGCCATCCCTGCGGCAATCTTAGCGCTTTACTTAGAGAACCGTGCTATCAAGTGGTTTTCGAAGGTTGAAGAGCTCGCTTTTCGATTGGCACCGTCGGTTGCTGAAGGCAAGCATGAGGTAGTGTCTTCGAGTATCAAGTCGGCTTCCACCGAGTCGGAGCGTTCGGAAGTCGTCGAAGGTGTTTAGGGTCGTCCCATGGCAGTAAAGATTCGTGCTTCAAGCACGGCGACGGCACTGAGTCTCACACCACTCATTGATGTGGTTTTCTTGTTGCTGATCTTTTTTCTTGTTACGAGCGAGTTCGAAGAGGAAGAGCGGACGCTCGATATCGAGCTTCCCACGGCTACCAGTGCCATTCCCATGGTGGGTAAGCCGCGTTCGATTATCGTTGATGTGGATCAAAGCGGTGATGTTTTTGTGGGAGGCAGTGAAGTGGGAGTGGCGGAATTGCAGCGACTCCTGGAGGACGCGGTGACGCGAAATCCAGCTGGGCAGAGCGTAATCATTCGAGCGGACTATCGAAGTCAGTTTCAACCAGTCGTCAGCGTCATGGACGTTTGCAATCGATCAGGCGTGCGAGATTACACTGTCACGACGAAGGACCAGCCCGGAGCTCGGGAGCCTTGACTGGGAAGCCACAGCATGAGCGATTGTGGCCGCTAGACCTGTCAATTGGTGCTCTTGCAGCCATGGTGATGGTGATCGCTGGCCTTAAGCTTGATCCCGATGATCCAGACTGGACTCGCAATGCATGGACGTATTGGATTGGTTTGCCAGTCCTTGCCATCGGTATGGGAGTGTTGCTTCGAAGGGTCGCATCACGCTACGTGCAGAAATCCATACAGATTGGATTGATTTTTAGTATCGGTGTTCACGTGATGATGTTGGTCGCGGCCACCGGCGTTATCATTTTTAGTCGGTTTTACCCCGAAGCGGTTGCCGGAAATCAACCGAGGCGTACTCCGGTGCGAAAGACCGTACCCGAGTATGTTTTTGAAACGACCAATACCTCAGTAAAGACGCCTGATTGGTCGCGTCCAACGCCTACTCCCTCGGCTTCGCCCAAGGTCGAGGAAGTGCCTCGGCCCGAACCGATTGAGGTTGAAGATCGCCCACCAAGGCCCCCACGTGAAGTGGAGGTGGTTGAAACGGCGTTGGAGCCAATCGAGGCAAGATCGCTGACACGTTCTCAAACCGAATCAGTTCCCAGATCGTTGGAAAAAGAGGCTGCACTAAGAGAAAGAAGTCGCTCTTCAAAGACACGGGCCGATGTTGCAGGAGCGACACCTCAAAGTCAGCAGGTTCCGGTGGAGACAGATAGTGCAGAACCTTCCATGGAAGCCAACATGCAGGAATCCATGCTTCGTCGGGAGACGATGGAGAGTGCACCAGCCCCCAAGCAAGATCCGGGATTGGCTGCCTTGGCGCCTCCTCAAAGTTTCGCTCAGATCCGTCTTCCTGAACCGGCGCCTTTGGCGGGCGGTCAACGTCGAACACCAGACACTACGCCTGTACCACCCATTCCCAACGGGATTACAAGATCTACTCGGCGCGTTGTCCGATCGCGAAGTCAGTCTCCATTGATTGCTGGTGCGGCTGTTCGTGCACCTGATCTGGCCGTGCCGCTTGCCAAGATGGAAGCGGAGGCTGATTTCAATATGGATCGGCCATCTATGGCTACTTCGCCTCAGCGTCGCAATCCGACATCTGATTCGATTGCTCAAGGCCGCCCTAATGCTTCCGGTCCGAGCGATTCACCTTCGTTGGAAAGATTGATGGACCCTCGACAATCGCTTGGGGACTCAAATGCGTTTGGAGTTCCCACAGATCGTGCGACAAGCCAGTCCGATTTTGGTGATCTACGCAGTGAAACGAACGCCAGTCGCGGTCGTTCGCGAGGACGTCCGAGTGTCAGCGAGACGCTCGGTATCGCGGGTGCCGTTCCCAATATCGCAGGGCTCGCCAAGTCAAACGGACGATCATCGGGAAAGTCATCTTCGCAGAAGGTTGATGATGTGGCGGCCTTGATGACCCTTGAGTCTGATCGCAGGCTTGCGCAGTCGACACCACGGTCTGCTTCGAGTGTTCGACGAGCGTCGGACCTGTCAAAGCTGCCACTTGGTGGATCATTGAAGCCGAGCCTCAATGATCTTGCAGTTGCACGGATGAGGAGATCGTCGGCATCAATTCTAGACCAATCAGAACGTATCGCTGAGCTGGGAGAACCCGTTGCGGCGCGGCCGCGCCGACAAACAGGTGTTCAGCTTGAGGCGGCGGGTAATGACATCCAGGCGACACAGTCTTTTGCTCGACGTGTTCGAAGAACCCGTGGTGGAATGCCCTCGGCGCCGTCGGCGGCGGTAGGACCAAGAACCGAAGAAGCCATCGAGAATGGACTTGCCTACCTCAAGAAGATTCAAAATCCCGATGGTAGTTGGTCTTTGCAAGGTCACGGAAGTGGCGTGATGCTTCAAAGTGATACCGCGGCGACAGGGTTGTGCTTGTTGGCTTATCAAGGTGCGGGTTATACGCATCTACAGCATCAGTACGCCGACGTTGTCGGCAGAGGTATTGATTGGATGAGGCGAAACCAGAAGTCCAACGGCGATCTATATGTTCGCGAGAATCGGATCAGTGATCAGAACGTGGCCCTTTACAGTCACGGTATTGCAGCGTTAGCCATGTCTGAGGCGTATGGCATGACCCAGGATCCGGAAGTACGTTCGGTGGCTCAGAATGCCTTGCGATTCATTGAGGAAACACAACACCAAACACGCGGTGGTTGGCGTTACACACCCCAGGTGACCGCCGATACCTCTGTCACCGGATGGATGATGATGGCGCTCAAGAGTGGCCAGCTGGCGGGACTGGAGGTCTCGGCGGGGACCTATCGTGGTATCGATCGCTGGTTACTCGTCGCTCAAGGATCACCGGAAGGAGATCGTTACCGGTACAACCCGTATGCTCCGGATACACCCAGGCAGCGGCATGGCCGCAAGCCAACACCAACGATGACCGCCGTTGGTATGCTCATGCGAATGTATTCGGGATGGCGACGCGATCGACCGGCGATGCAATCCGCCGCGGATTACCTGCTTCGATATCCACCTCAAATGGGCACCGTCGAGTCACCGCAGCGTGATGCGTACTATTGGTACTATGCGACCCAGGTCATGTTTCATATGGGTGGTGAATACTGGAAAAAATGGAATCAGAACCTCACTCCAGTTCTCATCGATTCGCAGATCAAAGGTGGCGCCGAGATGGGAAGCTGGGATCCTGTGCGGCCCGTGCCTGATCGATGGAGTCCCCAGGCTGGCAGGCTATACGTGACAACAATGAACTTGCTGAATCTAGAGGTCTATTACCGGCACTTGCCAATCTACGAAGAGACGGCCAATTGACGTAACGCCAGTTATCGTCACGCTTGGTTATTTGTCGTTTCGGAGTAGCGATTGATCGCACGAGCTACGCTGATGACTGTTGTCGACTGGGGTTATCGATCTAGCTGGAGCTCCGCTTTCGGCGTCGGTCGACTCACGACCAGGATCGCTGTGTCAGCGTTGAGATTGGGTTCATCTTTTGGGTCGATTCGCGTCCCTGAGAGAGAATCAAGGTAGATTGCGTCGAGCACTTGGGCACCCCGTTGTGCGCAGAACTCCAGTACATCGGCGATACTTGGGAATCGGCGGTTGGGGGTGTTGTACCATTCAAACTCGAATTGGCCGGGCGCTTTGGGGCTTCGTCCATCATGGCTGTAATGCTGACGTAGCTGCTTGTAGGCGAAGTTAGGAAAGCTCACGACGACCTGAGTACCGACTCGCAACATCTCCTCGAAGAGTTCTTCGATGTTCTCAACTGCCTGAAGAGTTGAGTTCAAAACAACAACATCGAACTGGTTGTCAATGAATGCTGGAAGACCTTTGTTAAGGTCATAGTCGATCACGTTAAGGCCGCGAGAAGCAGCCGCAAGCAGATTGTCCTGAGCGACCTCGACACCCATGAGCGGGCCCTTGCCCAGAGTTTGAAGACGCGACAACAGCTCACCGCGGCCGCATCCCAGATCGAGGAACGATTGGTGCTCGGCGACCAACTCTACGATCGCTTCGTCGGCGATCGATAAAGATGGAGGGCTCTCGTCGATATCACCCAGTCTCGCGCGAATCAGCGGACTGTACTGGTCAATATCACGATCGATCAGGAATGCATCGTGTCCCGCATCCGTCGTGATCTCCGCATAAGTCACAGGCTTGTCGAGCGCTGTGAGCGCGTTAACGATGTTTCGTGACTGTTGCGGCGGAAAAAGCCAGTCGCTGCTGAAACTGACAACAACCAGATCGCATTGCGACTCATCGAATTCTTCCATCAATTTGAGGCGATTGTCACCGAGATCAAACAAATCCATCGCCATGGAAAGCGTGACATAGCTATTCGCGTCGAAGCGAGTGACAAACTTCTGGCCCTGATGAGCTAAATAGGATCCCACGCTGAAGCGTTGTTCAAAGGTGGATTGTATTTCTCGTGGATCGTGGCGGTCGGGATCAAACTTCGCATCCATTGCTTCGCTGGACAAATACGTGATGTGACCGAGCATTCTTGCAATGGCTAGACCGGTATCAGGTCGCTGGTCATTGCTGTAGTACTGACCATCAGCAAAGTGGGGATCGGTTTGAATGGCGTTGCGAGCTACTACATCAAATCCCAGGGCCTGCGATGTCAATCGTGGAGAGGTTGCGATGGCGACACATAGGTCCGTGCATTCGGGATAGCGGGTGACCCATGTGATTGCTTGGTGCCCGCCCAATGAACCACCGATAATGGCTCTCCATCGATCGATACCAATGTGTTCAGACAGCCTTCGCTGCATTTCAACGATGTCTCCCAGCGTGATTCGAGGGAAGTCAGCACCGTAGGGTTGATTGGTATCTGGATTGATATCGCCCGGCCCGGTTGTTCCTCGGCAACCGCCTAGCACGTTGGGACAGACCACGAAGAATTGGTTGGTGTCGATTGGCTTTCCAGGCCCAATGAGTCGATCCCACCAGCCGGGTTCGTCATTGGCATCGTGCCGTGCCGCATGGCTATCCCCGGAAATAGCGTGACAAACGAGGATGGCGTTGGTGCCGTCAGCGTTGAGAGTGCCCCAAGTTTCATAGACACAGCGAACTGAAGCGAGCTCCCCGCCCAGCTCCAGTTCAAGCGGACGGTCAAAGGTAACCGACTGCGCATGTACTAGCGGCGAATCGCTTCGTTTGTCGTCCGTCGATGAGAGTTCCGATTGCGACTTGGCCAAAATGAATCTGTAAAACAGCTGGAATGGTTCGTGTTTAGCGAGCTTCTAATCCAACCTCGCAAAAGTCTTAGCGTTTATGGTCCACCGTGCTCTGCATCAATCAAAGATGTCCAAGCCTATCTAACCTCCCCGGCCGTTCGCACGTCTGACCCTCCCGCTGGGAGGGTCAGAACTCTTGTAGAAACCACTGGCTAGAGAAAGATCTTGCCAAGATCTACACCGACGCCTCAATGGCTTGCTTCAGGTCGGCGATGATATCTTCTTTGTCCTCGATGCCTACGCTGACTCGAACGTACTCAGGTGAAACACCCGTGCTTAGTTGTTCCTCTTCGGACAACTGTTGGTGCGTCGTGCTAGCGGGATGGATGACAAGCGTCTTGGCATCACCGATATTGGCTAGGTGTGAACATAGCTTGACGTTGTTGATGAACTTCTTACCCGCTTCCATTCCGCCTTTGATGCCGAATCCCATGATGGCACCTTGTCCGCTCGGAAGGTACTTTTGCCCGTTGTCGTAGTGCTTACTGGACTTCAAGCCGGGGTAGTTCACCCAATCAACGCCTGGATGTGATTCGAGGAATTCCGCGACCGCAAGCGCGTTCTCACAGTGACGTGGCATACGAAGGTGAAGTGTTTCCAAGCCCTGCAAGAACATGAAAGCGGCGAAGGGATTCATCGAGGCACCCGTATCGCGTAGCCAGTGCGTCCGGATGTGGAGGTTGTAGGCGATGTTGCCCATTGGACGAAGATGCTCTTCAAAGACTGCGCCGTGGTATGACGGTGAGGGTCCACAGAACTCAGGCCACTTGTCAGGGTTGTCAGCCCATTTGAAGTTACCACTGTCAATGATGGCACCACCGATGGTTGTTCCGTGACCTCCGATGAATTTGGTCGTGCTGTAGATAGAGATATCGATCCCGTGCTGGAATGGTTTGAACAGCAAAGGTGTCATGACCGTGTTGTCACACAGCACGGGAATCGCACCGAAACTAGCGTTATGTGCGGCATCTGAAATGGCTTGGAAGTCCGGCACGTCGTTCTTTGGATTACCCAATGACTCCATGTAAACGAGACGCGTGTTCTCGTCGATCAAGTCAGCAATTGTTTCAGGTTTATCAGGATCAAAGAAACGTACTTCGATGCCCATGCTCTTGAACGTCTGCGTGAACAGCGTCCACGTTCCCCCGTAAAGCGAAGTGCTGCTGATTATGTTTTGGCCGCTATGTGCGATCGTCAGAATCGCTGCCGTGATGGCGGCTTGGCCCGACGAAAAACAAAGCCCCGTGACACCGCCGTCGAGGGCTGCCAATCGTTTTTCAAGGACATCAACCGTTGGATTCATCAAGCGGCTGTAAATGTTTCCAAACTCGGTCAGGCCAAACAGCGCGGCGGCATGATCAGTGTCGTTGAACGTGTAGCTGGTTGTCGCGTAGATCGGAACGGCTCGACTATTGGTTGTCGGGTCAGGTTCCTGGCCGGCGTGTAGGGCGAGAGTGCCGTCACGGTAGCTTGGTGCGTCGGACATTTCAAAAATGCAAATGAGTGGAAATCGGACTGATCGGGCAAATTTGCCGGGGACGCATGATAGCGATACTGAAGCCGAGCGAGCAGGTGTGCCTCTGGAGAATGGAGGCGATGTAATCGGTTGGTCATGCTCGGCAGAAACCTTGTTGTATTGTCATGCCGAGCATGCCATTACTGGTCGCGGTTCTGCAGCAACCTCGCCACGATGCTAACGGCGATTTCGGCGGGGGCATTGCTGCCAATATCGAGACCGATGGGGCATTCAAATGGAATTGATTGAGCATCGAAACCTCGATCCAACAAGCCCTTTTGCAGTGAATCAGCTTTCGCTCGGCTGCCGATGACACCAACAAGTCGAAAAGACTTTCCCGCGCGAGCGATACAAGAAAGCACCTCAAGATCGAGTGAGTGCCCTTTGGTTAGCGATAAGATCTGGGTTTGCTCATCGAGCGATTCGATGAATTCATCGGACACGCTTCCGACAATGACTTTGACGCCGGGTGGTAGTTGATCAATCCATTCACGACGACTATCCACGACGGTCGTTTGGCAGTTCAACGTTTCTAGCAAGCCCGTGACCGCCTGTGAAACATGTCCAGCGCCAAAAATGACGATGGGCCAAGAATCGATGAGGGCCGCTGCAAAGAACAGCGTCACAGATCCACCGCAAGTCATCCCCAAGTCATCATTGAGGCTCCAGCGGACCATTTCAGCTCGATGGCGATTGTTCAACATCTGAATAGCGTGTTGAATCGCACGTGCTTCGACTCGCCCGCCTCCGACGGTTCCATGATGAAGGCCATTTAAGGTGACGATCATCGCGCCACCAACATCACAAGGCACTGAACCATCTCGCTGGATCAAAGTCACGACAACATGAGCATGCCCCGTTTGGTATAGGTGCTGTTGCGCGGCGACCCGTTCAGGCGTCACGCGTGCACCGGAGATTCATTCGGCTTTATTGATTCCATGCACATGAGCAATTCTTCCGCCGTCGCAGGAAGTTTAAGTTTGCCGGCACTCACATCGCCAACAAACGACAACGCGTGCTTCGCGGCAAGCCATGGTGCAATTCCAAGCATCAACGGGGGCTCACCAACGGCCTTTGAAAGACGCACGTTCCGATCATGTTTAGAGTTATCGATGAAATCGACATTCATCGTCTTTGGTAGGTCGGTCACATTGGGGATCTTGTAAGTCGTTGGACCCGTCGATAGCAAATGGCCGCGGTCGTCGTATACCAAGTCTTCAGTCGTGCACCAGCCCATGCCCTGAACGTAACCGCCAATGACTTGACCACGGTCGATGCCAGGATTGATCATCTTTCCGATGTCCATCAGCAGGTCCAAGCGATCGATCGCCATCTCGCCTGTTAAACGATCGATGGTGACCTCGGCGACACTCGCCCCGGTGGTGTAATAGAAAAATGGTGCTCCTTTGCCGGTGTCTCGATCAAAGCCAACGACTGGCGTTGCGTAAAAGGCTCGCTCACCAAGGTCGATACGCTCGCGCCTGGCCGCGTCACAAAGCTCCCCAAAGGAGATTGTTTCAAGTACTCGGCCTTCACGTACGTGAGAGACGTTTCCTTCCCGAAACTGAATGTTCTCTTGCTCGAGATGAGATCCACCTTCTGATTGGGACGCAAACCAATCGACCGCAAATTTGGTCAAACGATCTTTGATGGCGGAAGAAGCCATGACTGCGGCCGTCCCATTGAGGTCGGTTCCGGCGCTCGCCGCCGTGGGCGAAGTGTTGTTGTTCTTTTCAGTCGATGTCGGCATTAAACGAACGGATTCAAATGCCACTCCGAACTCTTCGGCGACTAGTTGTTGGATTTTAGTGTTCAGTCCTTGGCCCATTTCCGTGCCACCAGTCGATACCTGAACGCTACCGTCCGTGTAGACATTCACCAAAGCATTTCCTTGATTGAGGAACTTGCTGGTGAATGAAATCCCGAACTTGATACCGGACATCGCAATGCCCTTGACCTTCAGACGAGATTGTTGGTTGAACTCGTTGACGACTTCAACTCGCTTCCGGTAATCGCTGGTTTGTTCGAGCTGGTCAAGTATTTCTGGTAGGACGTGCTCACTGACAACCTGCCCGTAAGGCGTTCGATTCCTGGAATCGTCCTGGTCCTGGTAGACATTCGCCTTGCGAACATCCAACGCGTCGATGCCTAGATGATCGGCGATTTCTTGCAAAGCGTTTTCCATCGTCGCAACGCCTTGAGGTCCACCGAAGCCACGGAAGGCGGTATTCGGTGGAAGATTCGTCCGGCAAACCCGACCACGAATCACGACATTGGGAAGATGGCAGGTGTTATCGACATGCATCATCGTGCGTTCAAGCACGGCGGTCGATAGATCAGCGTAGGCGCCGCCGTTGCTGAAGAAATCAAAGCATGCCGCTTGGATGCGACCCGAGTCGTCAAAGCCAACCCGATAGTGATTGACATACGGATGTCGTTTGCCTGTCACCCGCATATCGGTGTGCTTGTCGTAAACGATCCTAGCGGGCTTGCCGGTTTTTTGTGCGACCAATGCTGTCATGAGCGCCGGAATAGCCGCCTGGGATTCTTTGCCCCCGAACGCTCCGCCCATGCGTTTGCATTGACAAACGACCTGGTGCATTTGAAGCCCGAGTACCTCTGCAACAACGGCTTGCACCTCGGTGGGGTGTTGGGTCGAAGAATGAACATGCACCGCGCCAAACTCGTCGGGAATCGTCTGGCAAGCCTGTGATTCAAAGTAGAACTGTTCCTGGCCGTTGTTGATAAACGTCCCTTCAATGACGTGCTTGGCGGTTTCGATGACCGTTTCAGGATCGCCGCTTCGAATCGTACGAAGCGGACCGATGAAACTATCCGCTTCAATGGCGGATTCCACGTCGAGTAGGGCGGGCAACTCATCCACTTCGATGCGAATGGCCGATGCGGCGGCGAGTGCGACATCGCGATCTTCCGAGGCGACCACGACAACCGGTTGTCCGACGTAGTGCACGGTCTCTTCGGCAAGGAAGGGCTCGTCGTGAATGATGGAGCCGAAATGATTGACGCCGCCGAGGTCCTCATGCGTGAAGACGCCCGCCACGCCTGCCATCTCACGTGCAGCTGAAAGATCGATCTGTTTGATTCGTCCATGGGCGACCGGTGAGCCAGCAAAGCTCACCCAGAGTTCACCGTGCAATGGCGCAAGGTCTTCGATGTAGGCGGCTTCGCCAGTGACATGTCCTCTCGCCGAATCATGCGGTAGTGCTTTTCCGACGCTCATGCTGGCATCCCCATGGGAAATTCAGACAGGTCATGGAAGCACTTGATGAAAATATTTCGGGCGAGTGTCTTGCGGTAATCGGCGCGGCCACGCACATCGGTGAGCGGCTTGATCATTTCAGATGCTCTCTCACCCGCCTCGGCAAGCGTTTTCTCAGAGAATGGTTGAAGCGTGAGTAAGTCTTCGATCTGGTGCATTCGCAAAACGGTTGCCGCCACCCCACCGAGCGCGACTCGCGCGTCAACGATATGGTCGTTTTGTATCGTCAAGCGAAAAGCCGCCGTCATCGTGCTGATATCCATATCCCGACGCTTCGATAGTTTGTAGAGCTTGAAGTGGTCTGCAGGTTGCGGAAGCGGCAAAACGATTGAAGTCAGAAGTTCATCAGGTTGCAGGTCGACGTCCTTGTAGCCTTTGTAGAAATCGACAATAGGCACCACCCGCTTGCCTCGTTCGGTTGAACTGAGTTCAAGTTGCGCGTCGGCTACGTAGAGAAACGGTATGGAGTCGGCGATGGGCGACGCATTGACAAGATTACCGCCGATTGAGCCGATGTTGCGGATTTGAGGTGAACCAAAACGCTTGAGAATTGGATCAAACTCGATGAACCTCTCATCGAGTTCGTTTAAGACATCGGTCCATGGCGTTGCGGCACCGATTCGCAACGAAGGACGATCATCGTGGTCGAATTCTTCGACAGCACGTAAATCATCCACATGACTGATCGTTAGCCAAACCTGATCGTGAAATCTTCCGTGCGTTCGTTGAACACCGATGTCCGTGCACCCGCTGATCACGCGAGCATTCTGGTGTTCGCGTTTAAATTCCAAAGCCGAGGCAACCGACTTTGCGATAAAGAGTTTCTTATGGTGGTTCGATAAGCTGACTTCGCTCGACGATGAAGACTTCAGTCCGTTAAGAATCTCCGTTTCCTCGTATCGCTCGGACATGCGTTTGACCTCGCAAGTGTTGATCGAGTCGCAAGCTTCGAGGATCTGTTCATAGCCGGTGCAGCGGCAAAGGTTGCCGGATAGGCCCAGCGAAGCGGTGTCGCGATCGATGCAGCCGTTTGATCGAGGTGTTTCTTCGACCAATCCGGTGATCGTCGCTACAAAACCAGGCGTGCAAAAGCCGCACTGGCTACCGTGGCAATCGACCATGGCCTTTTGCACCGGAGAGAGTTCGCCAGACTCTTCGCGAAGACCTTCGACGGTCACAATGTGTGTACCATCGACCTGGGGCATCAGAACGATGCAAGAGTCCACCGGCCGGTACTGGATCCTTGAGCCATCAGGCAGGACTCGACCCATCAGCACACTACAGGCACCGCAATCACCCTCGGCACAGACGATTTTTGTCCCCACGAGCCTGAGGTGATCGCGCAAGTACTGCGAAAGTGATAGAAAAGCGAGTTCGCCCTCCGCTTGGTGGGCTTTGCCATTGACGAAAAAGTGGATTCGTTGTCGATTCAAACTTCGCTGTCCTTTCATTCATCCATTTCCGCCTACCACGCGATTATAAACCGAATTTGTGACCACGCTTTCACCGCCCGCCTCAGATACACCGTCTTTCGAAGAGCTCGCCCATCGTTGCCTTGAGGACTGTGCGGCCTTGGCAGATCAGAGCGAGTGGCACGAAGGGATTCTGAGACAGTATTTATCGTTGCCAATGAAAGCCGTTCATGAGTTGAGCCAGAATTGGATGGCTGAGCTAGGTATGGAGGCTCGTGTTGACGACGCGGGAAATCTCATCGGTCGACGTGCGTCTGCGGCGGCTTCCGCCCCCATCGTCCTGACCGGGTCGCATTTAGACACGGTGCCCGGTGCTGGCAAGTATGACGGCGTGCTTGGGTTTGTAATGGGGTTGGCTCTGGCTCGTTCGTTGGGAACGGCCGAGTTACCTTTTCACATTGATGTAATTGGCTTTAGCGAAGAGGAGGGAGTTCGGTTTTCTAAGCCTTATCTTGGGTCGCATGCAATCACGGGCACCTTCGACCTGGAATGGCTGTCCAGGCGGGATGCGTCTGGTTTTTCAATGAAATCAGTGATCGAGGGTTTCGGGTTGGTTCCCCAGAGGATTCCATCGGCGGCTTATCGACCGTCCGAGGTGATTGCTTTCGTTGAACCGCACATCGAGCAGGGAGTCGTGCTTTCGCGTGCGGATTTGCCCGTCGGCGTGGTCGAAGCGATCGCGGGTCAAACGAGAGCTCTGGTTCAGTTCGTGGGGATCGCCGGTCACGCAGGTACAACGCCGATGTATCCGAGGCAGGACGCTTTGGTCGCGGCGGCTTCTTGGATCACTGAGGTTTCTCGCAGAGGGTGCGAAGTGACTGGTTGTCGGGCAACCGTGGGGTACGCCGACGTTTCACCAAACGTGCGTAACGTGATTCCGGATCGAGTGACGTTGTCTTTAGATCTGCGTCACATCGATGATGGTATTCGTAAGCAGTCCGTCGGGCAGCTTTTCGACATCGCGCGGGGTATCGCCGTTCGCGATAACGTCGAGTTTGTTGTTCTTGAAAAGCAGGAGCAGAGTGGTGTCGCCATGGATGACGTCATTCGAAAACAATTATTTCAAGCCGCCAGCGATTGTGATCTTGAAGCCTTGGACTTGATCAGCGGGGCCGGTCACGATGCTGGATTGATGGCCTCCCGGTTTCCAACGGCGATGATTTTCATAAGACAGCCTCGCGGAATCAGCCACCATCCAGACGAGGATGTGGAGGCAAGCGACATCGCCGAGGGGTTGAGGGTTTTGCGTCAGTGGGTTCTAAATCTCGCCGAGGGCATCAATTCAAATGGGTGAATTTCGAGGATTCAAATGACGCAACTTCCTCTGGGACGCACCAGAACCCAAGTGAATCGAAACCATGCGATTATTGCACCGGATGGCTACGTTGTTTCCCCCCTTCATGGTTGGACCGAAACCGAAGGCGTCATGCTGATCAGCCCAGCGATGGGCGTCGCAGTCCGGGGGCCTCGTTTCGCTATGTATTTGGCGAACCTGACTTCGGACTCCTGTAGCCGAACGGCTGATCCAGGCGTTCAAAGACTGATTTATGTACTTGATGGTGCCGTCTCAGTTGGCGGCGATGATCTATCGTCCGAGTCGTTCGCTTACCTGCCTCCCGGCGATGATTCCAGCGTTAATTCTAGCGGTAGCGCACGTCTCTTGGTTTTTGAAAAACCCTACGTTTCGCTCGACGGTACGCCAGCACCCGAGAAGATCGTCGGCCATTTGAGCGAGCGGTCTGCCGAGCCGTTCATGGGCGATGAGAACGCTCGGTTGGCAACGCTATTGCCCGTTGAGCCGGCTTTTGACATGGCGGTGAATGTCTTCACCTTTGATCCGGGCACACCACTTCCATTTGTTGAGACACACATCATGGAACATGGCCTGTATATGAGCCAGGGCCAGGGGGTCTATCGGTTGGGTGAAAACTGGTATCCCGTTACGAAGGGTGATTCGATATGGATGGCAGCTTATTGTCCGCAGTGGTTTGTGGCGATGGGACGTGAACCAGCTCAATACATCTACTACAAAGACGTGCACCGGAGTCATCTTTCGTGAGTGAATTTGATGTGAACGTCCAGCGTTTGCTGGGCGATCTCAAAAAACTGGCCACCTTCAGTTCAACGAAGCTGACCGCACCACCAGACGATACTTGGACGGAAGTGACTCGGTTGGTTTACTCCGAGGAAGACATGGCGGCCCGAGACTATTTCGCCGGGCTTTGTGGAGCTGTCGATTTAGCTGTGGATGTGGATCCGATCGGGAACATGTTCGCGCGGTGGTTGGGTGAGGATCGGGATCTTCCGCCCATCGCTACGGGTTCCCACATCGACGCGATTCCTCACGCGGGAATGTACGACGGCACCCTTGGTGTGCTAGGTGGCTTGGAGGCAATCCGATCGCTTAAGGAGTCTGGCTTTCGCCCGACTCGTGGAATTGATTTGGTCTTGATCACCAGCGAGGAGCCGACGCGATTTGGGATTGGTTGTCTTGGTTCGCGGGCAATGGCGGGAACTCTTTCCGCCGAAGCGATGTCGAAACTCCACGATGCTGACGGGGTGACGCTGGATCAGGCTCGTCAGTTTGCCGGCTTTTCTGGTCCGCTGGAAAGCATCGCCGTTGATTCCACAAGATTTGCGGCTTGGATTGAATTGCATATTGAACAGGGACGAATCCTCGAGGATCACCAAACCGACATTGGGGTCGTTACCGCAATTGCGGCGCCGGCAACCATGCAGGTTGTGGTTGAAGGGCAGGGTGGTCACGCGGGGGGTGTGATGATGGCCGACCGGCATGACGCCATGATGGCGGCCGCTGAGCTGATGCTAAAGATCGAATCGACCGTCCGTGAAAGCGAACGTGGAGATCTAGTGGCGACGATCGGAACAGTGGATGTGCATCCTGGAGCCGTTAATTCGATACCTGCCAAGGTGAGTTTCTCAATTGACATTCGAGATATCGATTTGGGCTCGCGAGATGCGGCGATGGAGATCATTCAAGAGGTTGCTCGTCAAATCGAATCGACACGAGGTGTCAGAATACTGGTCGAGACTATCACGGCGGATCCGCCCGCCTTATGCGATTCGAAGATCGTCGATGCCGTTGTCGAAAGCGCTCAGGAAGGTGGCTACTCCCATCGTCGAATGGTTAGCCGAGCGTACCATGACTCTTTATTCATGGCGGGCATCGTCCCGATGGGAATGATCTTTGTACCCTGCCGGGGCGGGGTGTCACATCGTCCAGATGAATACAGCACACCCGAGCAGATTCAGGCAGGCATTGAAGTCTTGGCGAGTACTTTGGCCAGGCTTTCGTTATGAGCCCGCCATTTCGCATCGGATTGGGATATGACTCTCACCGACTCGGCAACGGTGGTCCGCTGGTCATTGGCGGAATGGAAATCCCCGCTGAGGTTCACGCGATTGGACACAGCGATGCCGATGTGGTTTTGCACGCACTGACGGATGCGATCTTAGGCTCGGTGGCGAAAGAGGATATTGGACGGCTCTTTCCCGATGATGCCGACGAAAATCGAGACCGCGACAGCCGCGACTTTGTGGCCGAGGCGATGCGGATTCTCAACCAGTCCGAATATCAGATTGCCAATGTTGACGCCGTGATTTTGGCAGAGCGGCCCAAGATGGCGCCGCACATCGACGAGATGCGAAAGGTCATTTCCGAATTGCTTGAAATTGAAATCGATCAGGTGAGCTTGAAAGCGAAGACTGGCGAAGGTGTGGGAGAGATTGGAAGTGGAGTCGCCATCGCCGCTCGAGTCGTCACCCTTGTCTATCGGAATTGAAAGCACTGTCGGGCGAGTTGCTCCGTTCGCTATCGATCGGCTCAAGACAAGCCAATCGTCTCATTCCAATCCACCTACCAATAGTGCCGTCTGCAATCTTATAATCCGGGCGGTTTAGGGGGGCTCAGGAAGGAATTCCGAGATTTCCCTTTCCAGACACCTTCTGTGAGCCTCGCTTTTCTCCAAAGAGAGGGTCCGCAGGTTTGGGTGATGAGACGCCATGCGTTTGACTGACCCTCCCTCGAGGAGGGTTGGACGTTTGAACGGCCGTGGAAGGTTGAGTTCAGTGTCTCGACCGTTTCGGTATTTGATTCGCGATCCCTCCATGGGAGATTCATATGAATCAACGGGACTCACCAATCCAAAACTGCGAGATCTCTGAGCGAGTGGAATTAGAAGTTGCCCAATCCACTGGATGGAATGAATGAGTACCGCATTGGCCAAGTCGCCCCAAAGAACCGCGATGAATGACTCCCCCGATATTCGCGTCTACAACACGCTGAGCAAGACTAAAGAGACCTTCGTGCCACTTCACGCACCGAAGGTCGGCATCTACCTCTGCGGGCCGACGGTCTATGCCGAATCGCACATCGGCCACATGGTCGGTCCGGTGATTTTCGACACGATCAAACGCTACCTAAGTTACAGCGGCTACGAGGTGACTTGGGTCGTCAATATCACCGATGTCGATGACAAGTTGATCAATAAATCAAACGAGCGAGGCATTCCCATCTCGCAGATCGCGACCGAGATGACGGCAGATTACCTCGCCAATCTTCGCGAACTCGGCGTCAATCAAATCGATCATTTGCCTCGAGCAACAGATCACATGCCTCAAATCATCCGTTTCATTGAGTCGCTGGAAGAGAAAGAGCATGCTTACAGCGTCGATGGAGATGTATTTTTTGATGTTGCCAAAGACCCCGGCTATGGCCAATTGTCCAATCGATCGGCTGATGAGCAATTAGGTGAAGGTGGTGGTGCTGCCGCCAAGAAACGCTCACCGGGTGACTTTGCGCTTTGGAAATCCGCCAAACCTGGCGAGATCGCCTGGGATAGCCCTTGGGGGCTTGGACGTCCGGGCTGGCATATCGAATGCTCGGCAATGAGCCACGAGATTCTTGGCGAAACGTTCGACATACACGGGGGTGGTTTGGACCTCATGTTTCCCCACCACGAGAATGAGCGGGCGCAATCAACCTGCTGCCACGGGGCGCCGATGGTGAAGTATTGGATGCATAACGGACTCATGCGAGCTGGCGAGAAAGGAAAGGTTGGCGGTAAATCGGATCGGGCCGAAACCGCCGAAGAAGCAGCGGCGGGGACGATCAGTCGTTCGAAAGGGGCGGGTGGACTGGCGAATTTGATTCGTCAACACTCCGGCGAACGCATTCGTTTCTTCCTATTGAGGACCCACTATCGAAGCACGATTGTTTATGGCGAAGATGGTCTTGCCGAAGCGGGTACCGCACTTGACTCGTTCTATCGCTGCTTTGAACGGTACGATGAAATTGTCAAGGAGGAAGAGCTTGAGTTCTATGAGCTAAGCCATTCCAAGACGCGAGTTGCCGTCTTGGTCAGCGAATCGTCGCCAGCTGGCGACCTGATCGAGGAATTGACGATCATTCGCGAGAAGTTCATCGCGGCGATGGATGATGACTTCAATACCGGGGCCGCGATCAGTCACCTCTTTGATGCAGTCAAGGCATTCAATCGATTCATGGATGCCCAATCACTTGATAAGAATTCAACCAAAGAGAGTGATTCCGTCGAAGAACTCATCGCTGCGATGAGGATCTTCCGAGAGCTCGCTTCGACCTTAGGGCTTTTCCAGAAGCCTGTTTTTGTCGGTGGTGGAAACGACGCAGACACTGAGTTGCTTGATCAGGCGATGCATCTTCTTATCGAGCTTCGTAAAGAAGCTCGCGAGCGAAAGGATTATGCAACAGGTGATGCGATTCGCGATCGGCTGGCGGATATCGGTGTGTCACTATTGGATAAGAAGGAAGGCACCTCTTGGGAGCGTTGAGTGCAAACACAGACCACTCGAATCCTTGGTATTGATCCTGGGCTGAACACAACGGGCTACGGTGTCATCGACACGGATGGTTTCAAGTTTGAGTTAGTCGAAGCGGGGATCGTGCGCAGCGTCGCCAAAAATACGATTCAAGCCCGCGTCAACGAAATCTATAGCGGTGTTTCTGAGATCATTGAGGATCACCAACCGGATTTGTTATCGCTCGAGCAATTGTTCTCGCATTACGAACGACCCAAGACTGCAATTTTGATGGGCCACGCCCGGGGTGTTATCTGCCTCGCAGCGGCACAGAACGCTCTGACCGTCGTCCATCACGAACCCACCCGAATCAAGAAAGTGCTTACCGGCAACGGCAGGGCACCCAAGCATCAAATGCAAATGGCCGTCAAAATGCAACTGGGTCTGGACAGTGTGCCTGAACCGGCTGACGTTGCCGATGCACTAGCCATAGCGATATGCGGCTATACGCTTAGCCACGACCTTGAAAAAGCAAATAGATGATACTGACGATCTGCGGAAAACTAACCAAGGTGTACGACTCGTTTGTGATGATTGAGTCGTCACCATTCGAATACGAAGTCCTCGTAGCCGACTACACCAGGCGACAGTTGCAGGGCAGGGTAGGGGAGACGATCAAGCTGCATACGATTGATTACATCGAAGGCGGCCCGCAAGGCGGCAAAATGGTGCCGCGTTTGATTGGATTTCAAACAGAGCCTGAGCGGCAGTTCTTTGACTTGTTTTGCAGTGTCGATGGCGTGGGTGTTAAGAAAGCCCTTCGCGCGATGATCAAGCCAGTTAAAGAGCTTGCTATGTCGATCGAATCTCAAGACGCCAAAGGGCTTTCGGCCTTGCCGGGAATTGGACCAGCGACCAGCGAACGTGTGATTGCCAAACTACGTCGCAAGATGCCGCGGTTTGCGTTGATGGTTGAGAAGGATTCGGTGGCCCAGACCATTGATGGTGGTGCAGCCGTGGTCGAAGAAACCTTCGACGCGTTGTTGGCACTTGGTCATACGGAGGCCGATGCACGTCGTTTGATTGACGATACGATCGCCAGCGGAAAGAAATTCAAAGACACCGAAAGCCTTTTGACAGCGATTTACCAAAAGGCACACTAGCAAGTACAAACCGATACGTTTGCAATGCGATGAAATGCTTGCAAATCGGTGCGCGCAGCCTTAGGCTTCGTCGCTTTATTTTGCCTAGGCAACCCAAAGCATTCATTCTCTGCTGTTTTACGTGTTTAGATTCAAACGCCTCAACGTCGGGCTTACGGCGTGCGTTTTCTTGAGCTCGGCTTTTGCTGTTGCCCCCTCGAAAGCGGCTGATTCCGCCGTGATGAATGGCGGCGGTCCGCAACCCGATGGCGTGGTTTGGCACAACAACCTTGAATCGGGGTGGGCAGAATCGAAGCGACGTAATGTCCCCATGGTCATTTTTGTCAGTTCTGAAAGATGCCAATACTGCGAGGCGATGAAACGCACAACTTGGTGCGATGGGGCCATTTCGAAACGCCTGCGTGATTTCGTTGCCATACGCTTGAATCCCAAGGACAACGCGGAGACCTTGGGACGGATTCACGTGCCGATGTATCCCACCACGATGATCGGCGCTCCCGAAGGCAGAATTTTGGAGCACCGTACCGGATACCAGCCTTCAGGAGCGATTCACTCGTTGCTCAGCCGTAGCTGGAGTCTTCGTAGATAACATTGGGGAAGGGTTTTGCGACTATATGGTTCCAACACTTCAATTCTAAGCATTTCCTATTTTGTTGTGGGGGGGG
>JBCCKZ010000013.1:0-22108 GCA_039027135.1 Planctomycetota bacterium | reverse complement strand
GTTTTGCTGAATGAACTCCGCGAGTTTGAGGGTCAGCTGAGCCAGGCATCTCGGTATGGGGGCTCGAGGGATAGCTTGAAGATCACAAATATTTCAGAGCTGAATGCTGAGCTAGCAAAGCTCTGGAACAAAGTGGACGCACAAGATGCGAAGCAATGGTTGTCGCGTTGGGCGAAAAACGGGGAGTGTCCAATCAAACCTGCAAAGGTAGTTCCCGTGAACGCGCCGTATCGAGCAAACATGCTGCTCGCGTCGATCCAACAGCTGCAAAGTGAAGACGAAACATTGGACGTCCTGCGGAAGTTGGCGGTAGGCCTCAGTGAATCAGACGATGGTTTATCGCCTCTCCAGGACGAAGTCCTCAATCTCGTGAATCGACTAACGGGAGATCTCAAAGACGAACTGCAGACCGTCTTCGGTAAGTCCAGTGGTAGAAGCTTTGCTGACCGGTACGCCCATTTTACCGATGATGATTTGATTGTTCTAGCGGACTTAATTGGATATGGAATGGCCTTCGCTACAACCGACGATAGCGTGAGGACTAAATTGATTGAGTCCATCGATGCGGATATTGAAGCTCTTGGCGAGGTTGCAATCAGCCCATTTCAACAAAGATTCACCGTATGGAGGATGATAGGTGGTCAGGCGGCGGGTTCGGATCTATTCCGTTCAATGCTCGCTGCTTTGCTTGAGGAATCGAATGATGACTCCCGGGTCGTTACAATGAGCCAAGCTACCGAGCGATTGCAACTTGCTAAACAGGCCGCGAGCGGCGGTGCTTGGGATGTTGCAAGAGATGCATTGGTGGCGGCGCTTGGTCAAGGGTATCCGTTGCTCAACGATGACTCATCGACGGCACCTAAATCAAAATTCCTCCTTCGTGGTGCGGTTCGCAAAACCGTTCCCAGAGCTGTTGTAGCGGGGCCGTTTGGTCTTATCGCAGAGCCGCCGCAATACGATGGAATTCGAAAGCAACTCTGGAAGCTTATCGAAGACGCTCGGAACGCAGGGCCAGAGATCGAGATCAGTGAAACGCTTCGAAAGTGTGTTCTTGTCAACTCTCCGGCTCGACAGATTTGTTCCTACTCGTCGGTCGAGCCGGACACCTATTTGAATATTAAGACAAACTATGGACCAACTTCAGAATCGACTCTCCGGCTGTTAGTCGATGTTTCGAGAGATGAAGGCACGCTCGAAGACTTGCGAGTTGAGATTGATCGACGGCTGGTCAGTCCTACAAGTGATTCTGTTCTTTCGCTGTCTTGCTTGAAATTGTTGGCATCTGAACCATCGAATGCTAGGACCACGCTCTCGCTGATTTCCACACAATTGGATGACGTGGCTGCTAGATCAACGCTCACAAGGCCTGATCGTGACGTTGTTCTTCAAACGCTATCCGTGTGTGATACAGCAATCATCACGGAGGAGTACGGCTATGTGCTTGCGAGCTTGTCAAAGGCGATTGCTCAAGATCCTTCTTTGGCAGATTGTCTTTCAATGCTCAATTTTCTTTACAAGCGGATGGCCGGGCATGCGGTTATCTCAAGCACGGCTTTGAAAGAGACGTTACCAGCGATGCGTGAGGTGATTGAGGCCCGAGGCAGCACCTACCAATCGTCCAGCTTTGTATCAACCACCTGGAGTCAATTTGAATCGGACGTCCTTAGTGAGTCTCTCAGGAAGGGGAATTTTGCGTGGTCGATCGCATCAGGTGATCTGTTGGTGAAAAGGCTTGAATCGGATCAGGCCACACGTACCGTTCAGAACTTGGTCGAGACGGTTTGTTCGTCGGAGGACGATAATTGGATACCGCTGTTGACTGAATTTGCAGCCAAGTATCCCAGGCAATTTGCTGGGGCTCGTTCGAGCTACTTCACCATCGATCTTCCAGATGGCGGAGACGAACAATGGGCCAACGACAATCTAAAGACTTCCTTGCTGGTCCCAGTTGCACTCCCCGATCTGAGGATAACAACCATTGGATTTGCATTGGTTGATATTGCTAAGCGAGTGGATCAACTTGCATCACTCTCCGGTCAGCTTGAAAAGATTGATATCGGCATCGCAAATAGCAATGGTGTCGTGCCAAAGTCAAAGCTCGCTGCATTACTTGAGATGGAGTTTCTATCACTACAAGGTCTGGTACAGCTGGAACTCGGTAACCTCACGAAAGCAACTGAGATCGCTAGTTTGATCCGGGAAACGTTTGAAGATGTGCCGGCCTGGTCTAGTGAGAAGACTGACCTGCCGCTCCCCATTCACTCGATCGCCTTGCTCGCTAGATTGATCGACAACGGAATCGGCGACAGCCACATTAAGGAGACATTACGAGTTTCAATCGATCACGCCCGCAATCGCCAAGTCAGTAGGACCACTGCAAGCGTGATCGCGGCGGTGAGGACGCGATTGGAAGGAAGTCTCGTCGATACAACAGGTGATCTCAAACTCAAACACTTTGTCTGGATCGGTGAGGGCACCAGCTGGGTCGATAACTCTTTATTGAAGCGGCCTTGGGTCATGCGGTCCAATTCAACGACGAGCGTGGGCGGTGGGTCATCGACCAATCGGATGCTCTTACGCTACCCAGTGGTCGGCGACTTCGAGTTGGAGCTTCGCTTCGAGAGTGATGGGATGGGGGCTGTCGATCCTCACTACGATGCGATCACGCCATACTTTCCAAATGGTAAGGACGAACTAAAACTCTTGTTTGGAAAGTACCGGCCGAGCAAGATCATCCCGTTAGACGGACAGTCAAAGGAAGATCGTCAACCGATTAGACTCGCAGTATCGGACGCCAAGGTCACTATATCCACGAATCGAATCCAGCGCGTTAGCTTTCCCGTTTCTACGAATTCACCCTTTGTCGGTATCTCGTGGCCGGGTTCAAGGATGGTCGAAGTCACGGATTTTGAGTTGAAGGGTGGCGTTACCATCCCCCGGCGAGTCAACCTTCTCGGAAAAGGTCTGGCTGGGTGGGGTGGAACGCAAAGTCGAATGATTGGCGAGCGGAAGGTGGACGATGCCGCTCCAACAAGGACACTTGACCCGAGTCCCTGGTGTTCGCTTGATGACAATGGCTCGTTGATATTGGGTTCACCTCCAATCAACTATCGCGATCACTATTTCATGATTCATTCGCGACCGCTGCTTGATGGCGAGCGAGTCACGTTCGCTGCTGAAAGTCTTTCGGGTGAGCGTGGTGGCCTGCTTGTAGTCGGAGACGTGATCTTAGAAGTCAGTTCATCTGGCAGTGTCCGTAGCCATTGGTTCGCTCAGCCATTCCGAAAGCAACTCGATGTTATGCTGCGGGACTTGCCGGATTCGTGGGCCGGTGACGGTCTTGGAGCGGGTAAGTGGAAACAAGGCGAGGTCAATCAAGTCCAATTAATAGGTGAGAGTGACTCGATCGCGGTCAAGATAAATGATGCGACGATCGCGAACATTCCAATCTACCGCAATCGTCGGATTGGTTTTGTAACCGTGAAAAATCTTTCCATGCGAGTGAGCGATATGGTTCTTCAAGGCGACTGGCCAACTGAGTTGCCCAGTGACCTCTGGGAGCTCAATAAATGATCGTCCATAGGACGAATTGGAAGCAAAGCTCGTATCGATCAAACGCTCGCCGCGAAGGCTTTGAAGGTCGTTGGCGAAGTTAGCGTGAATGGTTGATTGATCTTTCTGGACATTGATTCAGTTCGTGGCGAACTTGAATGGCAGCGAGAATTGGTGCTGATGAAGTTCAGGCTTATACGGCATTGACTTCACAAGCTCTTCCAGTGATGTGTCATAGGTGATGACTTCAATTCTCTCCTCTGAGGGTATGAACCGAACAAGCCTCAATGCTCCGCGTGACATGTAGTCGGATAACAAAGAGTGAACGGTGTTGCCGTGATCGCCAGTACTTGAAAGTTGCATCGAAGTAACACGACTCTGGTCTCCTGAAAAAATGATTCGAAGATTCTTGTGTTTTCGATACAGTTTTTGCCACATCTGTTTTGGCGTGTTGCCGCGTTTGGGGTGAATCTTGAGCCAATTCATTCGACCTGCTGGATCGTGAATGAAGCCTTCCGACGTCTTCGGCTTTTCAATCACGCCGAGATCCATGTGGGTCGAAATCAAAGCTAAACGATCTGCGTGCTTGGCTAAGACTTGGTCCGCCCATTGAAGTGCGTCATCAGGGGCGTTGCATTCGAGATGCAGGAAGATGAACTTGAGATCTCCGATCGCAAATAACTGTGCGCTATTGACGTTGTTCGAGGAAATGTGCTGCTCTTTGCGATCATGGGAGAAGCAGCCGAGATACCACGCGTCGTTCTTGAATGATGATTCTGGGAAGGTTCGCTGGAACAATCTTGCATCCCCGTTGCGTTCCATGTCGTGATTGCCCGCGACTAAGCCAAAAGGGATCTTGCCACGAAGGTGATCGAGGTGCTTCTTGGCAACATCCCATTCCTCGTCCCGATTGATTTCAACGATGTCTCCTACGTGGCTTACAAATACGATCCTCTGAGACTCTTGTTTGGCCAAGATCCAATCCACATGATTCTCGAGGTAGACATTGGTGATCGAGTCGTTTGCCTGTCCCTCCAGGTATTCTTCGTGAGCAACAATGTAGGGATGCTCTTTCATGCCAGGGAAAAAAGCCGTGCCTTTTGTTTCAAGCTTCGTGCCGGGGCCGATATAGTGCTGCGTATCCGGAATGATTACGACAGTGAACGCGTCCGACGGGAGCGGAGGCAACACGTTGTCTAATGCTCTAAGGGTCGATGGACTGGCCATGAGTAAGACGGCGGCGACTAACGATCGGCTTAGTAGTGGTAAATGAATGGCAGTTCGCATCTCTTCCCGTTTTGCTCTGGGCGTTGCTAATAACGACGAAGGCTCCTCAGAAGATCCGAAGCCGATGGCTTGTTGTCGAAGCGTTTGCGTGGTCGCAGATTCTTCGTCAATCTGAGTCGCGTATTGTATGAAAGTCCGTGTTTCCTCGCATGTTGGTACAGGATCTGCAGCTGCGTGAGTCAGTCGAACAGGATGGCCTACGAATCGCCCATTGCTAATTGAGGACCATGTTTACGTTACACTCTTCGAGAAAATTGCATGATCGATCAGCAGTCAGTGAACTAAGTTTGGTGAAGTTGTTTGCATTGTCGTTGGAAATTTTCTCTCATCAGTTGGTTTCATGAAACGGCGTGTCGTGATGCTGACAGGTGCTTCGGTTGGCTTGGGGCTGGCGATCGCGAACCGACTGATCGCGGCAAAGCAAGATCAGAATCTACACTTGATTCTTACCGCGCGAGAGTCATCACTCGAGCGATTCAATGAGAGTGGGGTCGGCGAGCAATCTGACGTATGGTTGCGTCCACTCGATGTCACAAGTGTTGAGCAGAGAAACGCCATCATTGAAGAGGCGAACGAGAAACTAGGTGGTGTGGACGTCCTGATTAATAATGCGGGTGTCGCCTATCGCTCATGCGTTGAGCATGTGACCGAGCCCGAGCGATTGCATCAAATGAACATTAATTTTCGATCACCGATCGAACTGATTCGTTGTGTGTTGCCTGGTATGCGTGCAAAGCGAAGTGGAACGATCATCAACGTCTCTTCCGTCGGTGGAATGATGGCGATGCCAACCATGTCGGTTTATTCGGCGTCGAAGTTTGCTCTTGAGGGGGCCAGCGAGGCGTTGTTCTACGAGCTCAAGCCGTGGAACGTGTCGGTAACCTTGATACAACCTGGCTTCCTCAGGTCAGACGCGTTCGAGAAGGTCCCCTACACCATCTTGAGTGCCAAAGCGATGGAGGATGAAAGCGACCCTTATCACAAGCACTATCTGCACATGGAGCGATTTATCGGAAAGTTGATGCGACGGGCGGTCGGCACACCCGATTCGGTGGCGAAGAAAGTGTTGCGAGTGATGAACCAACGATCGCCACCATTGCGAATTTACGGAACGATCGATGCAAAGCTCTTTTCGCTTCTGCGCCGTGGCCTGCCCCGCCGATTCTACAACTGGTTCCTCTACAAGAACCTCCCCAACGTTAAGCAGTGGGGTGATCCAGAATAGACATGGATTGAAATCTTTTGTCGTAGATTACGCTGAGGGTCGATCGCGTCTATTTATCCACGAGACATGGTCCGGCATCGGCCTTACGGAATTTGGTAGCGATCGCGGCATGCCGAGAATCCTTGCAATCACCACATTTTGCCAAATACTCTCGGAACTCGGTTGATAGCGAGCGTCGAGCGTTAGGCTTAGCTATCATGCTATCCCCCTGTGCCGGCTCTGATTGAGTTCGGCCTTCAACCCCTGCAAAGCCATTTCGAATCAAGATATCGGGTAAACCTAATGAACAAAGAAACTGTCGAGCCGAGCCAAGCCGGTCGTTCAGTCAGCCGTCGCCGTTTCGTGCAAGCCTCGGCGGGTGTCGCCGCGGCACCGTTGATCCTTGGAAGCGGCAGTGCCCACGCGGCGGGAAAGACCGATTTGACTGTCGCCGCCATTGGTATTGGTGGAAGTCGTGGTCGTTACAACCGCGGTCGAGCCATCGCCAACGGTGCCGCGAAGTTTGGGCAGATGATCGCTGTATGTGACGTCGATGACCTTCACGCGCAGGAGTTCAACGCGGCCTACGACGGCAAGCTCAATACCTACCAAGACTACCGAAAGCTCTTCGAGAACGAGAAGCCAGACGTCGTTACCATCGGAACTCCCGATCATTGGCACGTCCCCATTGCCATTCATGCACTTGAGCACGGCGCTCATGTTTACTGCGAAAAGCCGTTGACGCTGACGATTGAAGAAGGTGAGCTGATCCGCAAGGCCGCTGCGAAGTCGAACAAGACGTTCCAGGTGGGAACCCAACAGCGCAGCACCTACTTCTTCCGTGTTGCCGCAGCGATCGTCAAGAGTGGTCGTCTGGGAAGCAACGTCAATGCAAACTGTGGTATTGATGGAGCACCCAAGGGTGGACCGTTTGATAACTCAGCGGTTCCCGAGGGATTGGATTGGGACCTATGGCTGGGGCCAGCACCAAAACGCGACTATTGCGAAGAACGACGCCGCTTCTTCCGCTGGTACCTCGAGTATTCCGGCGGAAAGATGACGGACTGGGGAGCCCATCATGTCGATATCGCGCAGTGGGCTCTCGGGCTCAACACGGCACCATCGACGGTTTTCGGTGAGGGTGAAATGACGCCGATCATTCCCGACAACTTCAATTGGAAGCAGTTCCTTGATGGTGAAGCCGACCTTCCCAACGCGTACAACGCGGCTACTAAGTTCAACATCAATCTTGACTTTGATTCAGGCAACCGTGTCACGGTCAACAACTACTATGAATCTGGCAGCACCAAGTTTGGAAACGGAATTCTATTCGAGGGTGAGAAAGGACGCATCTTTGTTAATCGAGGAAAGCTCCAAGGTGCCGTCGTGAATGAAATGTTTGGTGGTGAATTGGTTACCGGGAAGCAGAAAGACAATGTCGCTGAACGAAGAGCGGCTGCTGACCCTGGTGTCATCGCAGAGCTTGACGAGGCATTCGTTGAACTTTGCAACGGTCAGCGTGTGACGGGTCACATGGAGAACTTCTTCGACTGCATCGAATCAGGTGCAACACCGACGTCCGATGTTGAATCACATGTCAATGCGATGAATTCGCTTCACATGTGTAACATCACGCTGATGTTGGGTCGCAAGATTAGCTGGGATTCAGAGTCGCAGTCATTCGGATCCGATGATCAGGCCAACGCGTTGATGTCTCGTAAACGCCGCGAAGGCTTCGAGCTGAAGTCCTAGAGATCGCCGACTCGGCTCCAACGCCCCATGGATCGGGTGTTGGAGCCTTTTTTAGCTATCGCAAAGTGTCGCATTTTGCGGGCTAACTGGGACGTACTTGGATCGCTGACGCGTCACTTGCGAAGACCTTTAGCCAGATGTCTCCGTTGGCTGCGATGAAGTACGCTGATGAGTTTGAGTTTCTCACCCCGTTGATGCCACCACGCAGTGGAGCGTTTAGCACGGTAAACCCGCTTGGTAAGCCCTTAAGGGCGAATACAGCGGATGAGTCGCTGGGAGTCCCGGTATCGGAATCGATGGTTAATCGAACGTTGAGCCCCTCATCCCAGTTCCCAAGGCTTGGACCGAAGATCAGCTGAGTCTCGTCGTCGAAGCCATCGGAATTCTCGTCATTGTTGATGATGATCACCTGTTCCCAATTGCTCTTGGAGTCAATGGGACTCGTTTCGCCATCAGGCCTCAATGCTTCGACGGGAGTTACCGAACTGGAACTGCCGGTCACGCGACTTAAAGTGACTTTTGCATACTCGGCCGTGCTAGAAATAAAGATGTTAGAGTTTGGCGTTGTTTCAATAGAGTCACTACTCTTCATAAAGCGATTGTTGAATACGGCGGTCGCCCCTGAGGTTCCGGTTAGACTGCCATCAATGTCGTAGAGGTAACTTTCATCATCGCCCGCTGAGTAAAGCTGGTCGATCGTGCTGAACTCAGGTCTGGCTTTGAGTTGTTCATCGCGATCGTCAGCCGTATCGCCATCGCCATCCGCATCTTCGAAACTGATGCCCGAGAAGCTCGAACCAAAACGGTTAAAGTTGTGTTGCCGTTGGTAGTTGAAAAAATATTGGTCTGCGCGATTGAAATGGGCGAAGTGCGAATCGCGAACGTTGGTTCCTTCGATATAGATCGCGAGGGCGACTCCAATCGCCTGCCGACCCACTCGATTGTAGGGATCGAGATTGCCAACGGAGTTTCCGCGGCTGTCACCCACAAAGAGGCTGTCGCGAATGGTCAGTTCGTTGAACGATCGAAAACCGACGTGGTTGTCGGCAAGTTTCATTTCATCAAATGTCACTTCGCTTTCAACCCAAACACCGACGTGATTCTTGTAGGCGATCAGATCGTCGGTTTGAGCGTTGAAAACGGACTCATCGAATTCTGTGAAGAAGGCTGGATTGAATCCGGGTTCTCCAACACCAAATCCAGTGCCGGTTGAGTGAATGGTCGAATTTTCATTTCGGCCCATTGGTTGCCGGAATGGCTGATAGCCAGCGTAGTTCCCCGACTTCCCGGACAAGCCAAGTGGCGTTTCGGCCGCAACGTACCAGAACCCCATGCCTTCCGAACCCGCGGTTACATTTCCAATGAAGTCATTGTTTGGATTGGTAACCCAGAATGCCGCTGACAAGACGCCTCGATTACTCTTAACAAATAGATCATCGTGTAGGTCAACGGTGAAAGGATCGAAGTAATTTTCGTCTTGGTTGAAGTTCCCGGAGTTTAGTTTTCGACCGACTCGGTGGATGCCAAAGGCGATGTTGGACGTTAGCTTGTTTCCAAACTCGACGCCGTCTTCAAAGAAGAATCCGTGGCCATGTATGTCGTGAAGGAGTACACCTTCGATTTCCAAATTCTGAGTTCCATGGATCGTCACTCCACGGTTATTGGAGTTCGTGACCGAAGAGTTCGAAAGGCGGTCTCCGCTGCGATCGCCGCCAAGGTGCCAGTGAATGGGATATCGGCCAACGCGTCCGGCGTGGCCCATCCGATCGAACTGGACCCCGTCAATGATGATCTGGCCTGAGCCAGGCATGATCATGGTGTGAGCACTCACGCCGTTGGTTACATCTTGGACTATTTCGTTTGTCGTCCCTTCCGTTTCGAAATCGGGTCGATTGACATCCTCGTAAGTCGCGAGTTCTCGGTCACCAAAATTCACATCGGTGTCTTGAGTTCCCTGCACGACGACATTGCGACTGAGAAGTCCGACTTCCGCACGCATGTCGACTTCCCAGGTTCGCGATCCGTTGCCGTAGGTCTCGATACCTGAGAAGTGACGATATTCGAGTGGAGCATCAAGCAGTATCGTCGAGGTACCGTCGTTGTTTTGGGTGATCTCCTCGATCGTTCGCACGTCTTCCTCTCGGTAATTGTGAGAGCTGCTGGCGATGACGATCTCATCTCCCTTCTTCCAGTTCAAGATGCCGTCGTCTGAAGCCGAAGTTCCATTACCCTCGGCAAAGTTGCGCTCGATGACGTTGGCGACAACGATTGAGGATTCATCCTTCAGCGCCGTCTGAGCAAGCTTCGTGTAGGTAACTTTATCTTCGCCAAAGAACTGAAGACGGCCACCTCCCGCGGTCATTAGGAAGCCATCGTTGTTCTCAATTTCCATCAATCCGCCAGCTGTTTCCACAGTCTGAGTGGATGTTGCGTCCGATCCGGTCAACGTGAGTTCAAATCGTCCGTCTTCGAAACGGTCCTGGGCGGTCCCAACCTCAAAGCTGCCGCCGCTGTTAACGTGGACCCATCTCGTTGTGAGTGTTTTCGTTGCACCATTGAGCGGTGCACTCAGCGGTGATGCGTCACCATCGATGGTCAGCACGACATGATGCCATTGATTGGGCGCAACATTCTCGTAGGTCGCCCAGTCGCCTTGCCAATTGCTTTGGTTTTCTGACCGGTTCCAGCCTCCTGCATAGAGCGTGTTTCCTTCAAGATAGATGTTGAGGCCACGCAAAGAACCGCCCTGTTCGTAAATTATCTGCCGCCCACTGGTCTGGTCAGCTCGAAACCACAAAGAGATCGTTTTCTCGGGAAATGTGCCCTGATTGAGTTCGACGGATGTAGCGACGTTTACCTGGTCATCGATTCCATCAAGTTCGAGATAGTATCGCGATGTGTTTGGCGAACCGTTGATGAAGGTACCCACATCATTGATTGAATCATTTCGAGCATTGTCATCGAGACTGCTGTTTGGAAAGTTCCAGATGGCTTGAAGATTGTCATCGGGAGCGAGAAAGACATTGGCACGACCATTCTGATAGATGTCGCTGACTTCCGAAGCGTCCAACGCTCTTCCATAGTTCAAGACGCTATCGATACCACCACCAATGCTCAAACTCGTTGATGTCGATTGAGTTCCGGTGTGAGTTCGTGTCGAACCGTTGATACCACCAATACCGATCGCATCGGTGTGGCTCCATAATTGCGATCCCTGAGTCGAGTCGACAAGTGCTCCGTCGATATAGAGTCGTACTTTGTCTTCGCCCACCTGTGTTGGATTCCCCGCTGTACCCGCGGCATTGAGAACACGGTCTTCTGCCTTTAAAGTTCCTTGAGCGACGACCTCCTGGGCAACGTGATTGATGCCGCCAAGTTCTACGGTTGTTCCTTGGGAAATGATGGCGCGGGTGTCTGAATCCGGTACGCCGTTATCCCATGTCGCCGGGTCATTCCAGTCACCATCCTGCACCGATATAGTGGCAGCGAGCAGACATCTCTTTTCAAGCGTTTGAAATGATCTGGACGCTTTTCGGGGCTTTCTTTTCCGGCTCGAGAGGCGTTTATGGAAAGTGCCTAGGGATCCATGGAATAGTTTTCTTGGCACGGTAGTTCCTCGAAAGAAGAGTGTGGGGAGAAGAGGCATGGAGATACACAGGCCGACGAGATTCATGCCTTTGCCCTCGTAGAAAGCCAGGACATGGGGCCATCTTCAGCCAAGAGACTGCTTCATCGCGCCGGCCTTTCTTTGTTTTGCCGGTGTATGAAAGCGTCGGTTGAGAAGAGTTCATCAAGCGATGTCGCGAACGGACGTCACGTCGATGACCGATCGACAAATAGATCTGGGATTCGATCTCCATACTTCACCACTCCCAGCGGTGAGAGTTCCTTATGGAGAATTGAACCCTTTTCAGCTCAATTTATGGATGATCTTTTTGCGTTGCATTCGGAAGTGTGCGCGGTGGTTCCTTCGCTTGCTTTGCTCATTGCGCACAGGAGAGAAAAAAGCCTATCCGAATGCCTACTTGCCGATTGGACGATAGCCCACGGTTCACGTCGAAACCGTACGCTAGCGAGTTTCGACCGAGGTTCTCGGATAGGCTCCAAGCCATGGCAACTGCTTGGAAGTTGCGGTCTATGTTTCAATCTTGCTATGCGATTTGGCGTAAACCATGGTCGCACCCACGTTTAGCAGACGCTGCGGGTTAAGAAGGGTGAGTTCAACCCGGCACCGTCTCGCGCTGCAGGTGAAAAGACGTGAGCCTGTCTGGCGAACGCGCGAGTTCAAAGGCGACTTGTTGGTCTACTTTGATTCCATGGACCAAATTTTGTCAGGTTTGCCCGCATCCGTGAGCGCTTTGATTTCGCTAGCGCTCAACACTCGTTTCCATATTGCGAACTCGTCCATCCGACCTCGAAAAGACCGTTTTTGGATGTGATAGGGACTCAGCCACTGACCAATTCGACTTTTGCCAGGAGTGAGAATACCCATGGGGACCCGATCCAGGCCGACGAGTTCCCCGTCTTGGTAGACGCGCATTTCCTGATCATCAACCGAAATGGTTCCGGCGAGATGCGTCCACTGGCCAACTGGCACAATAGAATCCACATCAAGAAGATTGCCATAGTCGTGGAACCGGCGAATAAGCAATTGTCGTCCTTCAGGATTGATGTCCCAGTGAACATCACCGTCTTCTGAGCCATTCGAATTCAAAAGTGAATGAAGATTTCTTTCAAGACGGTCCACTTTGATCCACGCGGAGAATGTAAGAGCCGTGAACTCGCCGGGTAGATCGAGTTCGACGAAGTCGCTATCGCGATCAAAAAGTAGAGCGGCCTTGCCTGGCCATCGACCGGAGACCCAATGGGCACCTTCAATGCTGCCATCCGTTGCAATACGATTTTCGGCGGTGTTCCGTAACTTGTCTGCTTTTGTAAAGGGATAGAAAGCGATCAGGTCAGCGTCTCTTTCAATCTCCTGCCGCCCCTGATTCCAACGCAACAGTCCAATGGTCCCCAGTGTAAGAAAGCGATCTTCATCGGCGCTATCAACAGCAGACATGGAACCTTTGGTGAAGCTCACCGATTCGCCTTCGGTGACCGAAGATAGAACGGTTTTGGCTTTGGAGTCCCTCGCGCTGACTTCCCCATCAAAAACATGCAGCTCACTTGAACCGGTTTCGCGATCAACTGAGATCCCAAACTCCGTCCCGAGATCGACATAATCAACACCCGGTGCGAGAACCGTAAACCCCTCGGCAGCTTCTGGTACGATCGCTCGAAGCTCCCCCTGTTGAAGAAGGAAGTTCAATGGATCCTCGATCCGAAAAGACACTGGTGATTTCATGACGATATCCGTTCCATTGACCAAGCGAACGTGGATGGCTCCGCGTTTGAGCCTGTACTCGCCAATGTCAAAAATGAAGTCCTTCGGGCCATACCCGGCTTCAAACTCTGCTTCAGCTTCGTCAACAAGCAAACCAATGAACGAATCAGAGCTCGATGTTGTAGGTGAATCGGGCGAGTTTTGTGCGTAGATTCCCACCAGTAGAAAAGCCAAGACTGCCGCAATGACCCATGGGATCGCGACCGAATACGCGGGAGTCCATTTGGTTGAGGTTGCTGTTTCGGCTTTTGGTTTGCCTGTTTCTCGATCGAAGAGATGATGCGGGTGCGCACGCGTGACGTCTACCGACGCTGATTCGGTGAGGAATTCATTGATTGTCGCTCGCCGTCTCAAGGAAGCGCGAGCCTCGGAATCACTGGCGAGCAGGTCTTCCAGCCTATTGCCATCTTCGGGGCTGATTCTGCCGTCAAGATAGGCGTCAATGAGATCGCTTTCGGTGGGGCTCATCAGTTCACCTGCCCCAACTCGCCTGTTCGACGTTGCATGCAGTCTTCAAGCTTCTGACGGATTCGCCTGACCAGTTGATAGAGCGCATCAGGCTTCTTTCCCTGCTGTTTGGCGATCTCCTTGATAGTTGTTCCGGGACTGTAGGCTTTCAACACAAACTCCCGGCGATCTTCCGGGAGCTCTCTGAGGCAGTGTTCAAGCTGAACAATCTGTTCGGCACGCAGAGAGGTTTCAGCCTCACCTTCTTGGCAAATCTGTTCAACGAGATTCTCTTGGAGAACAAATCGATCGCGTGCTAAAGTCCGGCGGAACTTCATGATTTCGAACCGTGCGATTACGCACGTCCAACGCGCAAAGTTCGATTCCGGATCGTCGAGTTCCGAGAACTTCCTCCAAGCGATCAAGCTTACATGCTGCATCACCTCAGCAACGTCATGCGGAGATGGTAGTGACGCCCGAATATATGACCGTATTTCGGGCTCATGCCTCGCCAACAACTGGACGAAGATGCCCTCGTTTGATTCGAAATTTTGCGTTTGCGTATCCACAGTCGAATACTCCCGCTCGAGGCAAGACCTGATGCATCAAGTTAAGAGCCTATCCGAAAAGTTCGCTGCGACGGGCCGGTCAAGCAAAAAGCCCTTGACGCAGTCATTCAGTCGATTTGGTCAAAGTCACGTTCGATTCGCCAGTGAGGGGCAGGATGCTGACTCGTCGCATGGATCTCGCCACGGCGATTCAGGTTCAGGCCTTTGAAATGAGCCAACGAAAAAGCTGAGCAAAAGAAGGAGTTTGGCCCTGGGACAGAATTCCGATGCGGAAGATCTTTCCTGATGCCCAAACACACATGATCGCGAATGCCACGACGAGCGTCGTTCCAAGAATGATTTCCCATGCAGCTGGCCCGGGGGGAATCGCAATCCGAACAAACATCATCATGGGTGTTGCTGGGGGGAACAGCGAGATCACTTTTGCGAAGAAGCTATTCGGCGAATCCATGACCGGTGCCAAACACATCATCGGGATGACGACCATCAGCATCACTGGCGTCATGAGGCTCTGGGCATCACGTATTTCCGAGCATGCCGCACCAATCGCTGAAAAGAGCGATCCAAAGATGATCAGTGCGATCAGCATAAAGAACATGAACCACGCGTAGATCGAAGGCGGTACAGCATCGGCGAACTCATAGTGTCTCGCCAAGAAATAGATTGCCGAGAGATAGAGAGACGACATGATCAAGCCAATGCTGATCGATCCGATGAGCTTTCCAAGCATTAATTGAAAAGGTGTCACCGACGAAACAAGGAACTCGGAGATCTTTTGGATCTTCTCCTCGAGGACATTGTTGAGCATGGCTGGCGCAACCGACATCACCATCATGAACATGAGCATCAAGCCGGCAAACGGCACTCCGAATACTAAAGCGCGATTCTCTTCCTTCGCGTCTGCCTGTACACCGTCGAGCATTTCCACAAGGCCAAACTGTCGCAAAGGTATGGTCTGTGTGACTGCGGCCACGCTCTTGGGATCGAGCTGAAGGTCGTTGATACGCGTTGTGATGACTTCCTCGTTAATCGAGTTTCGGATCCAGTTGGGAAGTCGCTGATAGCTGGGAGATTGAGAATAGTATCGAATGGAATCGATAGCGCCGATCTCGAAGGCATTGGGTTCGATAACGGCGAATGCAAACAAATCGCCTTCGCGCACTCGGTCGGAGAGCAATGCCTCCGCTTGACCCTCCTCAGTATCTGATAAGCCTGCGTCAACGACTTCAAACTTCGGCTCGATCTGAACCTTTGGTTCCTCTTTCTCTCGGTAGATGCCGCTAAGATTTCGGGTCTCAGATCGTTTGATCAGTGTTTCTAAAAGACGATCGGTCTTATCAACGATGGCAATCTTTCTTGGCTCAAGATCAACTTGATCCTTGGTGAGAAACTGCACTCCGATTGCGCCTCCCATGAAGACTGGCATTAAAAGCACACCGACTAGGAACGCTTTACTAGTAATCGCGATCATGAATTCGTTGCGGGCTACAACCAGGACCTTATTCATGGATTCTTCTCCCATTCATATTTCGTTCCTTGGTCTCACTCATACCGAAGTCAGATCGGGTGTCTCAGACGGTACCGAATCGGGGCTTGCTATTCGGATGAAGATATCGTGGAGCGACGGACGCGTGACTTTGAACAAGTCGACATCGCCTCTTTCGATGATTTGATGAAGAATCACCTGTGGGTCGCCGCTGAACTGCAGTTCTTGATAGCTGCCCATGTCAATGACTCGGGTGATTTCAGGGATTTCTTGGAGGGCTGAACTGTGCCCGTTCCATTGCAGGTGAATCGAGTCAGCGGCGTACTGTTGTTTGACTTCGGAAAGTGTTCCATCGAGCACTTTGTTGCCTTTATAGATCATGAACACGGAGTCACACATGTTCTCGGCTACACCCATGTCGTGAGTCGAGAAAATGATCGTGGTCCCTCGATTTCTGAGATCCAAAATCGCACTGCGAATCACCTCCGTGTTGACTGGATCAAGGCCGGAAAACGGCTCGTCAAGGATTAGCAGTGATGGTTGTGCAATGACTGAAGCAATGAACTGGACTTTTTGGCTCATGCCTTTTGAGAGCGATTCAATCTTTTTATCCGCCCAAGCTCCAAGTTCGAATCGATCCAGCCAGTCTTTGATCTCGCGTTCGATCTCATGTCTTGGCATGCTTTTCAGCGAAGCGTAGTACCGAAGCATGCGTCGGACCGTTAGCTTCTTGTAAAGGCCACGTTCTTCCGGCAGGTATCCCAATCGGTCATTGGCCGCTGCGGCCTCGGAATGACCAAGAACACGGATGGAACCCGTGTCGGGATGGATAATCCGCAAGATCATTCGGATGGTTGTCGTTTTTCCAGACCCATTGGGACCGATGAAGCCATATAGCGAGCCTCGGGGCACAGATAGTGAAAGATCGTTGACGGCAATATGTTTTCCATAGGTTTTGGAAACGTCTTCAAGTTCAACAGCTGGCAAAACCATCCTCTCTATAGACTTGATGGATAGGCATACGGCGAAAGGAATTCATCGTTCTGAAGCTGCGCGTCCCAAAAAAAGCACGCGATAGCGATTGGAGGCTCAAAAGAAAAGTCGTCTGGGCGCGAAGAATCTTGGTTTCGATTTGATTAAGTGGCAAGTCTAGGGATCGACTTCTGGGACGATGGCCTGTGCCGTGCGATCACCGACACGGAAGAAACCTAGCGGTTTCTGTGACTTCGAGTCTCGAACCATCCATACGGCTCCTGGTCGAGTCTGCTGTGGTTTGGTCGTGCCGCTGGCGATGATCCCATAAGACCTGGGTGCGCCTTTCCTATCAATCCAAAATAGTTCGACTTCTCGATGCATCTGATTTTTGAAAAACACTCGGAATGGATTACCGTCTGGTTGAGAAGCGGGGGCAGGTGTGTCATCCATTTCGTTCCAATCTAAACGAGCGAGTGACTTCACCGATGGGGCGGGCTTGGGAGCGAATTCTTTTGGGGCCAGCGCCCGGAAGCTCTCTAGAATGCGTTGTGAGCCAGCGTCACTGGCAAGGTTTCTCCATTCATAGGGATCGTCTGTGATCTTGTAGAGCTCTTCGCTTCCATCGGCATAATGGATGTACCGATGAGATCGGCCGCTAATGCTGAAGCTACCAGGCTGTGCCAAGTAGGTCACAGCTTGATCACGCCAATCGCTCCGTCTTGGATTCTGAAGCAATGGGACCAAGCTTGGACCATCCGTGTTTGGCTTCGATGGCAGACCGCACAGCTGGATAAGGGTCGGGAAGAGACTCAAGAGACTAACTGGCGCGTCGCAGATTGATCCAGCTAGGGTGCCACCGGGTATTTTGTCGCTGGTATTCTCGGGCACACAAACCATAAGCGGCACGCGGGTGACGGCACGCCATCCGGTGTACTTCTGCCAGTGTTCTTTTTCACCCAACTGCCAGCCATGATCAGACCACAGCACGATAATCGTGTTGTCAGTGTTGGGGCCGGCATCTAACGCATCAAGCACTCGCCCCAGCATCGCGTCCGCAAAGTGGATTGACGCAAGATAGCTTTGAATACCCTGTCTCCATTGTCCCTCGCTACGTATGTGCTCGAAGTATCGATTTCGAGCCATGCGTGCACCGGCGGCGGGGACATCATCCAGGTCGTCCGCTTTGTATCCCGGTGGTAGTTGAATCTTTTCAAGCGGAAATGGTTCGAAGTACTTCTTCGGTACGAACCAAGGTTCATGCGGACGATAAATTCCACACCCCATAAAAAATGGTTTTTCATGGTTCTTTCGAAGCTGTGTACCTATCCACTGGCTAACCGACCAATCTCCACCAAACTGCTCGTCGTTTACATCAAGTGCCGCCCAATCTGTTTCGACATATTGCCAAGGTCCACCCCGAGATAGATTGACTGGGCGATTCTTGGGATAGTGGGTCGTTGGGAGAGGGTTCTCCGAATTTGCTTCCGGGAAATAGTTGTCCCAAGAATCCGCATCGATGAAATAGTGGAGTAGTTTTCCGGATCCGATGGCATGGTAACCATGTTGTCGAAAGTACGCCGGTAGGAGCGTTTCGGATGGCATTACCTCGCGCATCTGTTGGCGGTTGTCGTATAGTCCGCTTCGGTGTGGAGATCGGCCAGTAAAAATGGCCGATCGTGACGGATTGCAGGCGGGTGCGACGCAATGGGCGTTGGTGAAAAGTACACCTCGTTTCGCCAAGCGATCCAGGTTGGGCGTGAGTGTCTGTGGATGGCCGCCGAGGCATCCGATCCAATCGTTTAGATCATCGATCGCGATGAACAGAACGTTGGGCGGTTCGGCTGCGTTGGCTGTAGGTGCCAAAAGAAACACGCAGGCGATTGGTAAGACGAGGCACTTCCACGGCGAAAGTGAGAGCATGTTGTACTCCAATTGCTCGGACGCTGGCCAAAACAAACACCTAGTCTAACTGAAATGCTTGAATCCACTCTCTCTACCAAGTAGAGCGTCTTTTATCCTGCTTGATCATTGACGTGGCATTCCATTAGCCCAATGGGGCGTTGCTGGACTAGTTTTGGGCAAGTGAGCCGAGCGATCGCGAGTCTTGCTGTTAGCCTAGGATTTGTCTAGTTCGCAAGTCTTTCGTTCGTGCCGTCGGCATCGATGATGCGAACCAATCTAGCTACCGAAGTCTCTGGGGTCGCCAACATCGATTCGACATGATCCCGTTATCTCCGTGCCGTTGACCCGAGTGATTTGGTCGAGACGAATTACGGCGTCGTTCTCTAGCTTTGCGAATTCTTCTTTGTCCTTTGAGTAGAGATCAACGAATCGACTGTCGACCTGCTGCAATTCACCGGCGGCATTGTAGTACTCGATCTTGCATATCTCTCGTTTGACTGCGAGGGACTCGAATTGATCGTAAAGCCCACAGGCAATGGGTTGGTATTGCTTGTTCATGAATCAGGCTTCCGGCGACGCTTGAGGCGTCAATTGCATTGATCTGGATAGTGGGTAAGGTTGCGGGTTTGGGAAGTTTACTCTAGCCGCATCCGCCGCGCATGACAGTCGCTCAGCAACGCACCGTACCTCGCGATCAATGGCTGTCATTGAGCCGAGAGTATCACAACCGCGTTCAGAAGTGGACTGTGCCATTTCGGCAAAGGCGGAAAGTTGGCCAATCGCATCCGGTCCATGACTTTCTGTTCGTCTATTACCAGTACTCGCCCGCCAAGCTTGAGCATTGGCATCCCGGTATCGGTGTTCTCTTGGAGAATGCGAATGAAAGACCGGCCTGGATGGATGAAAGTGACTATGCGACAAGCAATAATTGCCTGTTCTTGGATCCCAGGAAGTTATCGCAAAGACTAGCTGAGCGATTGATCTGGATCTTAGAGATGCTCACTCGAACCCAAGAACGCGAGCCACACTTTTCCTGTTTTGGTTTGCATGAATGGGCGATGGTTTACCAGGGCGAAGAAGTTCGCCATGAGAAGTCAACGCCGTTTCGATTGCCACAGGTGGAGATTGATCGTGTTGTCGAAGGCCGGCCGCTGACTTGTACTCATTTCGATGCTTATCGGTTCTTCGCTGATTCTGCCAAGCCAAAGAATCGTATCACACCCACAATGGATGATCGGATTGTGCTTGAGCAGCCGGCTTGCATTCACGCGAACATGGACTTGTACAAATGGGCGTATAAATCAATGCCTTGGATTGGCAGTGACTTGTTGTGGCAGTGTTTTGAACTTGCGATGACGGCTCGTGTCATTGACATGCGGGCAAGCCCTTATGACCTAAGTGCCTACGAGATTCTTGATAGCCAAGAGAATGGGAGCGAATGCCAGCTTGATGCTGCGTTCAATCACTTTGCTCCGATACCGGTCGAAACACCAGCGGGGCGACGCGAATACGAATTGGCCCAGAGGGAGCTCTATTCGCGAGGGCTGGAGACTCGAGGTGAGCTGATTTCGAAGTTGCAATCGCTGCTAAATTGCCGGGTGGTTGTCGCGGAATCCTAAAAAACGAAACGGCCACCATCTGTCATGGTGCACTCGACTAAAATCGTCGAACTCGATACCCAGTTTCTCTCGCAGTTCCGATTTCTCATGTCGAAGTTCATCCAGCTCACAACGTTCATTGCCGTTCTGATGTTGGGCGTAGCATCGGTGTCGGCGAAGCAGCCGAACATCCTCTTTGTTTTTTCAGATGATCACGCACCCCAGGCGATCGGCGCCTATGGATCGAAGATCAATCAGACGCCTAACCTTGATCGGATCGCCAGCGAAGGTGCCACGTTCTTCAACTCTTTCTGTGCGAATTCGATCTGTGGTCCCTCGCGTGCCTGCATTTTGACCGGAAAGCACAGCCACAAGAATGGCTTCCTGCGTAATGGCAACAAGTTTGATGGCACGCAGACGACGTTTCCAAAACTATTGCAAGATGTCGGATATCAAACGGCGATTATCGGAAAGTGGCATCTGTCTACTGATCCGACCGGTTTCGACCACTGGGAAGTGCTCCCTGGACAAGGTTCTTATTACAACCCTGACCTGATTCAGATGGATGGCAAGCGGAAACGCTATCAAGGATATTGCACCGATATCATCACTGAGAATTCGCTGGAGTGGCTGGAGTCTCGTGATCCCAATAAGCCGTTCATGCTTATGTGTCAGCACAAGGCACCCCACCGCAACTGGTCGCCTCCTCCGCGGTATTACAGCCTCTATGACGGCGTGGAGATTGCCGAGCCCGAGACGTTATTTGATGACTATTCCGGACGCAGTGAACTGTTGAAGGAAAATGAGATGTCGATTCGAGACCATTTTCATTGGGCTCATGACATGAAGTTCCATGGGGAGAACCTGTTTCCAGAATACTTCCAATCTCAACACGGCAATGGTGAATATCGCCGGATGACGGACGAGCAGAAAAAGCTTTGGGACGAGTACTACCAACCAAAAAATGACGAGTTCATTAGCCGCATGGAGGCTGGTGAAATGAGTGACGAGGATGTATTGCGTTGGAAGTACCAGCGTTACATCAAGACTTATCTCGGGTGCATTCAAGCGGTTGATGATGGTGTTGGTAAATTGCTCAACTATCTAGACGAGACTGGTGCGGCCGAGGACACCATCGTCATCTACAGTTCCGACCAAGGTTTCTACCTTGGCGAGCATGGTTGGTATGATAAGCGATGGATGTTTGAGGAATCGCTCAAGATGCCATTTCTGATTCGTTGGCCGGGTGTCATTGAACCGGAAACGAAGACGAGAGCATTGATCCAGAACATTGATTACGGTCCCACATTCTTGGGGCTTGCGGGGGCTGAAATTCCCACGGAGATGCAGGGTCGAAGCATGGTTTCAATGCTGAAGAATCAATGCAAGCCATCGGCTTCGTGGCGTGATGCAATTTATTACGCCTATTACGAGAACGCGGCTGTCCATGCGGTGCCCGTCCACGATGGTGTTCGAACAGATCGATACAAGTTGATGTTCTTTCCAAGAACCCGCGAGTGGAATCTCTTTGATCTAGAAGAGGATCCGATGGAGATGCAGAGCGTCCATGATGATCCCGCCTATGATGACATTCTCGCGGGAATGCAAAAACGCTATCTGGATCTCCGGCAGTTTTACGACGTCAACAGTGCCATCATTCCCGAGACTCGCGCGGATTTGAAATGGTGGCGTGAGCGTGATAAAGAGATGACTCGGAATGCAGCCAAAGGTGAGGCTGATTTGTTGTTCATTGGTGATTCGATTACCCAGGGCTGGGAAGGTCGAGGCAAGAGTGTTTGGCAGAAGTACTACGCTGATCGTAAAGCTCTCAATCTTGGGATCGGTGGTGATCGCACCGAGAATGTGATTTGGCGTTTGACTCATGGAAATCTTGGCAAGACTAAGCCCAAAGTGGCGGTCGTGATGATCGGCACCAACAACACCGGGCAC
>JBCCKZ010000012.1:0-22392 GCA_039027135.1 Planctomycetota bacterium | reverse complement strand
CTTCGAGTTCGACTTAGTTGACTCCGATACTGGAATCACACCAGGCAACGTTCGTGTGCCTTTTGATCTACAGGCAACCGAACCAGGATCGGAGCTGATCGATCCGATCACTCAGCTTCCGATCCCAGGAACCGGTCGAGTCAGACCGCAAACGGCATCCGAAGTTGCTGCGGCCATCGTTGCGGCAATCAACCGTAGTGATGTCCAGTCTCTCCTCGACGTCCCCGCCCAACTCGACAGCGGTGCTGAGGAAGGAACGTCAGCTCGAATCAACCTATTCAGCGACATTCAGATTGGGAATGCCTCAGGTGCATTAGCCAGTGTCGGCCGAGGCGACTTGCGAGGCGATGACAACCGCGATCGAGATGCACAGGGTGTCATCTTGGTTGAAAACAGCGTCTTCTCATTCAACCAAAACTACGGCATCGTGATCGACCATGATGAAACGGCTGTAGTCGGCACTCGAGAAACAAATTCTGTCGTTCGCTACCCGAGAAACCTCGTTGAGCTCAACACCGAGAACCTTGTCCCGGGCGTTGTCGTTCAGAGCAACGTCATCGCCTACAACCTAGCCGGTGGCCTTCAGATAAATGGTTTCGACACGGCCAACACGGACACGCTTGCAAACCCCGTAGCCTACGACCGAATTGTCAACAACACGATCGTTGGAGGAACTATCGCCGAGACGGTTGGAGCACCACCTCAAACAATCGACGGCGTCTTGTTCCCACAAGGCTCGATCAGTTTTGCGGACGCGGTTGTCAGTTATGTTCCTGACGCCGGCGGTCCCGCCCCAGCAGCGATTTTCCAGAACGCAGAGAATGCACTGGGTCAACCCGATGTTCTTGGGCGTGGCGATGAACCAACCGACGGTACCGGCACGGTCTCCATTGGTGATGGCGGTGAACTCACGTTGCAATTCACTGACAACCTTCTTACCGGCAGTGGTGATTCGACCCCCGACCTGGTGATCTTCGAACGAGGCGCTATCGAAACGGTGGCCGTTTCTGTCAGCCGTGACGGAATCAACTTCTTGAACGTTGGCACTGCCGGCGGTGCCAGCAACACGGTTGACTTGGACGCCTTCGGATTTGGAACGCAGGATCAATTTGCCTTCGTCCGATTAAGAGATATTCGGCAGAACCCGGACGCCGGAAACGGCTCCATCGGTGCTGACATCGATGCAGTCGGTGCCATCAGCACCGTCACTATTGAGGACTTCGAATCTGGCGGAGTCGGCGTCGAAGTCACGGGTAACGCCGCACCGTCAATCCTCAATAACGTGATCGCCAATACGGAACAGGGCATTGATGTTGCTGGTGATACGGGTGTCGTTCTCGGAGCGAATTCGTTCTACCAGAATGAAAGCAATCTGCCCGATGGCGTCGCCCTCGGCCAGTTCTCGCAGGAACTCTCAGACGCGGAGGTCCTTTTCGTCAACGCATCACGACTCGTCTTTACACCCGCTTCGGGTGCTTCGGTGATTGACTCCTCGATCGACTCGCTGCCGGATCGCTTCAGCCTGACCACGGTGAAGAATCCTCTGGGCGTTCCACCGAGCCCAATCATCGCTCCATCATTCGACGTCAATGGCCAGCTCCGAATTGACGATCCCAATGTCGAAACGCCAAGTGGTTTGGGTGAGCGAGTCTTTAAAGATCGTGGAGCTTCGGACCGAGGTGATATCACTGGTCCTCGAGCCGTACTGACCAGTCCACTTGCTGAAGAACTTGGAATTGCTGCTGGGGCCGTGAGCGTCTTTGGTCAGGCTCCGGAGTTCTTCGAGCTGCAGCTGGTAGACGGCTTGGCACCTGCTGATGTCACACCGGGAACAGGAATCGATGATGCCTCCATCAGTTCATCGTCTGTCCTCTTCCTAAAGGACAATGAGTTCCTCGTTGAGGGAATTGATTATCGTTTCGGCTACAACCCAAGCACAAATGTCATTCGCTTGACTCCGATTGCTGGGGTCTTCGAACAAGACAGCACCTATGTGATTCGCCTTGTCGATCAAAACGACGCGATCATTCAAGCCGTCGACGGAGTGCAATACACTGATGGAACGATCCTCAATATTCGTGACATCAACGGTGACATCACTCGAGTCGAGTATGAAACCGGCCTTCAATTCACGGTTCCCGTTGGCACCCTTGACCGCGATGCTGACGGTTCCTTAGTAACCATCTTTGATGGAGTCAACGAAGTCACATTCGAGCTGGATAACAACTCGGCGGTCATCGGCGACAATGTTCCTGTCAACATTCCGCTCGCCGGCTTTGACGAGGACATCACGTCTGCTTTGGTCGCAGCCATCAATGCGAACACCATGTTGAACGTGACCGCCGTTGGAAACGAGCGAACGCTTCAAATCATTGGCGACAACCCGCTGGCCACCGTCGAAACCGACATAGCGAACGTCTCGGGTGCGATTGGCACCGAAATCGGATTTGGTCTGCAACTTCCCAACGAGGGTGCTGACCTTGCTGATTCGCTCGCCGACGGTCAAAGCTTTACGATCCAGCGAGCCAACTTCGCTTCAGTTACCTTCGAATTCTCTGACGACGGAGAGCTTGAGAACGACGATGCCATCGCGATTCCATTCAACGCTCAATCGACACTCGATTCGCTTGCTGACGAGATGGTACGAGTCATTGGTGGAGAGGGACTCGGATTGGCCCCTACGAATCGCGGCTTCGGACGCATTGAGCTGGGCGGTGATGCGAACTATGCCATCGATCTGAATGACACCACGCTTGAGTTGATCGGACTTCCGGGTCAACGGGAGACCGTTCCCGTCGACATCCGTATCGATCAAACCGCGGATGAAATCGCTCAGCTGATCGCCGATGCGATTGAAGCCGCGGGAATCGCCGGCGTCACACTCGACACGGCTGACTCACGCGTATTCCTTGAAGGTAGTCAGGGCGTCGACGGCGTTGGAGCGGTTGAATCAATCATCGTCCAAGATGAAGTCGGCAACCTGTTGCAGAGCAATCAGCCTGACGGTGGCACTGAGCTGACGATCTTCATTGGTGGCGGCTTCGACTACGGTGACGCACCCGCTAGTTACGGCACTCGTAATGTTGACGATGGACCACGTCACCCGATCGCCCCCGGATTCTCCATCGGACCAACAGTGACTCCTGATGCGGATGCTGTCCTCCCCAATGCAGATATCGATGATGGTCTGATTAGCTTCAACGGTCGAGCCGGGTTTGTGGCTGATCTCGGTGTTCGGATCCAAAACGATTCGGCCGAAGCATTCGTGTTGGATATCTGGTTCGATTGGAATCAGGACGGCGTCTTCGATTCCAATGAAAACTTCACGAGAAGTTTCACTTCGCCAGCTATCAGCGGTGATTATCCGCTGACGATCAATGTGCCCGGCGACGCAGTGCCCGGCCAAACCTTTGCAAGAATGCGTTTGACGCGAGACGGCGTTACGGCCCCAACAGGACTTGGCGGCGTGGGTGAGGTCGAAGACTTTATCGTTACGATCGAAGCCAATCCGTTCCAGAATCCGAATCGGAACTTGGCTCCCACGATCGATCAGCGTCTCGATGTCAATGACTCCGGAACAATCTCTCCGTTGGATGCTTTGCTGATCATCAATGCGATCAACGCGTTTCCTGGTGTCCAAATTGACCTGAATACGACCGTCCCGTCTTTCTTGCCTTTGTACCCGGACGTCGACGGGAACGGAATTGTCAGCGCAGGCGATGCTCTCCAGATCATCAATCACATCATCTCTTCATCCGACAACATCGTCGGAGGCGAGTCCGAGATGATCGAGTCCGCTAATGCGACCGGTTACGTGAACCGAGGCGGCGTGCTGGTCTCCGGTGCAACGGCTCTGGGAGATGAGCTGATCGCAGAGGGTGAAGCCGTCTCAACTTCTGAAACGAGTTCGACGCCTTCCGAGAAGACATCGGTGTTCGACGATGCGGCCTCAATTGGGCTCGACCCGATCGTGGATATTCTTGCTGAAGACACTGCCGAAGCAAACGCTGAGGGAGAAGGAGACAGTGCCGTCCATGACAAGGTGATGAGCGCGTTCTGCTGAACGCATCTGACTCCGGTCTTGGGGCAAGTTGAACCGGTTTAACCTGAGCTCAAACCTTCATTCGGGGAGCAACAACATTCTCAAGGCCTGGCGGGGGGAATTCGACTGGCCCCCCGAGGCCGACTCGCGCGGAGGGCGAGTCGATGTTAAGAACCTCTTCGCGGAATAACAGACCGCCCAATTCCCTCAATCCCACCATCCGGAACTTTCGTGGCACCTCAGCGTCTGAGTTCTATTTGGTATTGGGAGAAGTTCGACCGATACTATGGGGTGAACCGCTTGGTGAAACCTTTCCGTCGGCCGTCGCATGCTACGTCGCTTTTTCAACTTTCGATCACCGTCGCGTCGGACGCGTCGCCGGCCGAGCGTTCAGACGCTTGAAACACGGTCGATGCTGGCGGCTGACTCGATCGGCGTGCTGCCGACAGACAACGCCGAGTTCTTACTGGGACGAGTTGTCGTCACCCCCGTGTTTTTTGAGAGTGACGGCTCGATCGACACGGAAACTCAAAACTGGACCGAAAGCGAAATCGAAGCGACGATCGATAAGATCGCCGACGCGGTCAATTGGTGGAGCGACACCCTAGATGCACTGAACACGGTGCACTCGCTCGAGTTTGTGCTCGATACGACCTGGGCTACCAACCCTTTCGATACACCACTTGAGCTGATCGATCGGCCAAGCGAAGACACCAGCTCAGCTGTCGGTTCTTTCCTAACGACACAAGGTTACGGTGGGCTTGGCTCAATCTCCGCCGCGACCCACGCATTCAATCACCAACAACGCATCGATCATGAAGCCGATTGGTCATTCACGATGTACGTCGTTGACTCGTCCGACGACAGTGATGGTTTCTTCGCTTCGGGAGGCAACTTCCGCGGTGCCTTTGCCTTCCCTGGTGGACTCTACTACGTATCTCCTTCCGAACGCCCAACATCCACGTTCACCCATGAGCTGGGACACATCTTTTGGGCGCGTGACGAATATCCCGGCGGAGGCTCTTACACGGACCGACGCGGCTACTACAACTCACAGAACCTCAATGCCCACGACAATCCAACGCCCGGCTTTGTTCAACAACCAAGCATCATGGGCGGTGGCGAGATACTAACCGATGCGTTCAATAGCAACACTTCGCCAGAGTCAACGCTCGCATTCGTTGGTTGGCAAGACAGCGATGGAGATGGCATATTTGATGTTGCCGACGTCCCCCACTATCTCGAAGGCCTCGGAACTTTTGATCAAGACACCAACGTTTTTCAGTTCAACGGTTCCGTCGAAGTAAGAACTCTGGCTAACCAGAATCCTTCAGGCAACCAAAGCGATATCACTCTCAACCGTGTTAGTGAAATCCAGTACTCACTTGATGATGGTCCCTGGCAAACGGCACACACGCTCGACGCCCAAATCGCCTCCCTAGATTTTAGCTTTACGCCCACTTCATCTTTTGAAGTCATTCGCTTACGGGCCATAGATGGAAGCAACGGTGTAGTGAGTAATGAAGTCATTGGAACGAATCTCATCCCGGCAACGGAAGCAGAATCCGAGATCGTTCTCTTGATCGATGATGTTAATGGTGATGGAGTTTGGCAGGCTTCTGAAACGGCCCTAGATGGCTATACGGTGACTGCGAATAAGACTGACCAGTCTCCAGTGCAAACGGTGACTGCGAACGCCGCAGATTTCTCTGATGGTTCGTTTGGTAACAACCAGGTTAAAGGCCTTACTTTCAGGGCCACGGGTATTCTTACGAATGGCAATGTGAATGTCTTTGAGTTTGAATTGGCGAGTGAGATCAAAGCGTTCCATGCCTTTAGCACGATCGCTGGCGAATGGGATCCCGAGTTCAACGAGCTCTCGCCGCTTGAAATTGACTTTGATTCTCCCACAGGATTAGTGACTGTTGGTTTGGCGGGACCTGCGGGCGGAGGGTTCGGCCGAATTGAAGCCTACGATGCAGACGGTAATTTCATCCGTAGGGTGACGTCATCCGATTTGGAATTCAGTCAACAACAAACCCTTGAAATCAATGACGCCGAAGGTCGCATCGCTTCGATTCGAATCATTGGGCAGGGCTCTGATTCGATACTCGTCACCAGTGTCTCCGCTGGTGTCACAGCATCACAAACAGTCGGCACGGATGGAACGGCACGTTTCGCACTTCTGCCGGAAGACGCAACAAGCTTTGAATTCGCGGCACAGAATCTGAAAGAACAGTTCGTTATCGCAACAGCCGAGGAATTCACGCTGCCTTCGGACTCGCCAGCAACAATCTACGCCAGACAAATCGTTGACAGTCCGCTTTACAACACCACGGAACCCTTGGATGTCAATCAAGTTGATGGTGTATCGCCACTTGATGCGTTGCTCATTATCAATGAGTTGACCTCCAATGGAACTCGATTGCTCACCGAATCAGATCTTGGCGGGGACCTCTTTGATACGAATAACGATGGCTTTGTGAGCCCATTGGACGCTTTGCTTGTGATCAATGCACTAACCACAGGCTCCTCTTCCGGCGAGGGGGAACAAGCGTTGGCCCAATCATCGCAAGCTGAATCCGTCGCCCCACCTAACGACGTGGTATTCGCGACGGCGAGCGCGAGCGATGACGACGACTTCAGCCCATCGTCGCTCTTCTAAAGTCTATTGGCATCAACTCGGACGCCAATACAGGTCATCTTTCGCGCGATGGCTCGCTCTTGATTGGGCTCGATCCCGTTCGCGTGATTCCAATCCCTGAATAAGCTACGAGCAAAGTCATCAACGGGCTGATCCAATTGAAGAGGCAGTAGGGAGCAAAAGTGACGGTTGCGATACCCAACACACCCGCCTGCGCCGCGCCACACGTATTCCATGGAATCAAGACGGAGGTAACCGTACCACCATCTTCAAGCGTCCGACTAAGATTCTCAGAAGCCAATTTTCGGTCAGCGAAGGCTCTTCGAAACATTTGCCCCGGAACCACGATCGCCAGGTACTGGTCTGACGCAGTTAGATTCACAAACACACAACTTCCAGTTGTCGTCGCAATCAACGAGGCATCAGATTTTGCTGACCGAATGAAAGGTGTTGTAATCCGCTCTAAACAGCCTGATGCATTCATGAATCCACCGAAGACCATGGCCATCAAGATCAGCCAGACGGTATTTAGCATCCCGACCATTCCTTTCCCGCGAAGTAAGCTTGAGGCCGCCAGCGTCGCTTTCGCTTGAGCAAACTGCCAAACCACAGACGTGGGATCGGAAACATTGGCCTGTTCATCTATCAAGCCAACGAGCGCGTCAAATTCATCGACTCGCTGCTGTGCGTCACTTATTTGATCATCGGAGTACCATGAAGTCTCCAAAGCCATTGATTGATTCATCGCAAGATAGCCGCATTCCATATACGACGCCGACTCGCCACATCCGGCAACCTTTCGTACCGCAGTAGGCTGAAATAGCAACGCGACAACGACGCCAAGCAGCGTACCTATCAGCAGCGCCGCCAACGCGTCAAACTTCCGAATCACCATCAACAAAACGCTCGCCGGTACAACCATGAGCCAAGGATTCAGGGTATCAAACTGCGACGCCAATTCCTGCTGCAGCGCTGTGACCGCAACCGAGTCGAGGCCACCCTCCGTCCTTAGCCCAATGACCAAGAAAGCCAACACAGCGATTGAAAAACTCGGCACGGTCGTCCAAAGCATGTATCGAATATGAGTCGTCAGTTCCGTACCCGTCATCGCGGCAGCGAGATTCGTCGTATCAGAAAGCGGTGAGATCTTGTCACCAAAGTAGGCGCCGGAAATGATGGCGCCGGCCGCGAGACCTGGCGATATCCCAAGCGACAATCCGATCCCCAGCAAGGCGATCCCGATGGTGGCAATCGTTGACCATGAACTTCCCGTGGCGACCGAAACGACTGCACATATCAACGTGGCAGCCAAGAGAAAAAGTGATGGATGAAGAATATCCAAGCCTAAATAGATCATGGTGGGCACAATGCCACTCATCATCCAAGTTCCGGACAAAGATCCGATTAGCAAAAGAATGAGAATCGCTTTGAGGGCTGACCGGATCGACGTTTCAGCACCACTGACCAACTGATCAATAGTTGCACCAGAACGCATGCCAATGATGCCAGCCACCATCGTTGCCAGTAACAAAGCAATCTGGTTTGGACCATAGGACGAATCAGCCCCGAATGACCAGACATTGAACCCAAGCAAGACGACTAAGACAACGACCGGCAACCATGCGATGCCCAGGCTCCATCTATTTACCATCGACACTTCGCTTTTTCTTTGGCTCACTCTTCATTCAGGCTCTTGATGTCACCCAGACCTACGAGATGTGGTGTCCGCACTCGAATCATGAAATACATTATTCATCAGCCCCACATAAGTTTGCCGGCATACGTTATGCACAGAAGGCCGATGAACTGTCATAAAGATACATCAAGTGCAATCTTGTAGAAATCGGCGATCGACAATCATCACTTCTAAAAACTGCCTCCACCGCCCATGCCGCCAGCGGACCCACCTAATCCGCCACCGCCAAAAAAATCAGCTTGGTTCATATCCAACTGAGCCTGCGAATCAACATCCGGCACGGCCACCTGTTTCGTGCGTGCCAGCTCCAGAGTGTACTCGTAGGTTACATCCATCGCTTCAGACCCTTTCGAGTCGGCCCCAGCTGTAACGTCAAATCGCAAGATGCCTTCAGGTCGACGCGTTCTGAGATAGAGCGCATCATCACTGATCTGGTGCGAGGTTTTTCCCATGCTAACAACGATATCACTACTCTCACGTGGGTGAGGTACACGGTCCAATACCCGCACGGCGACTTCCTGACCCTTGAAATTGTTGATCACTAAACGGTAACCGAATCGAATTCGCTGATTCCCACCCTGAATCGTTTGCTCTTTCTCGAGCAACTCGCGTCTAGTTCGCACTTGGTCATCAGCTCCAAGGCCAATAGTCAAAGCCTGGCCAGAAGCCGTCGAAGGCAGGTCCGTGATTCCAACAAATCGCTCATCTAGGTAAACCGTCGCGGGCCCCCTTAAGAGTGTCATGTCAGTCCCGTTGACAACCGAAACCTGACGATAGGCAAAACTCGACAGGAGTGGCGTGCACACGTGTATTGGATCACCGTCGAAACTCACATTCGCGATCGACACCAACTGGGTATCACCACGTGATTCCAAAGTCACCGGCTGCTCAAGAACATAGGTCTGACTAGCGAGTTCTTGATCAGCATCCGCGATCAACTGCTTAGCTGCCTTTCGGTCCACTTCGAATTCAAGACTCTGCAATTCGCCACCGAATTGGTTGAGTGTTACGTCGCGTGAGCGATCTAACTTTGAAACTTTGCGTCCAAGGTTCTGCTCGAACATTCGTTGGTTTTGCTGAATCATCTCCATCTTGCGACCGTAGGCTAGCTCATCCTGGGACGCAGGGGCATTGGCATCATCATCGCCAAACGGGCCGGAGTCAGCTTCGTTTTCCGCGATGACGCGGAGTGGAGTCAGCTTAGGAGGCGCAGCATCGAGATCTGGCGAAGCCGTCGAAAGCGTTAACTGGATCGATGCCCAGTCCTCGCCAGTAGTCTGCGTCACCGAAGCTCCGTAACGAATCTCCACTTCCTGCTCCTTCGAATCTGCAGCCGCGGTATAGCGAGGTTCCCATCCACACTGCGCCACCCGGTACCGCACTTCCACTTCGGCTTCCGCCTCGTCGCCGCCAAGTTCGTCAACCACTTTCGGTTGCAAGAATACGATGGCATCGTAACGAAAACCGGGCACGCGTCCCGTCAACTCGGTTCGTTCACGTTCAAGCTGCGTTTTGCGACTCGATATCTCAGCTCGTTGACCCTCTTGCTCGAGCAGGGCTTCGGACAACTTGATTCTTCGTTCGCTCGCTCCATCAATCACAGCCAACCAGGCCTCCGGCTTTAGCGAACCTGCCTCAAGTTCCTTGGATGCGGCAGCGTTGCCCAACTTGACCATCGATTCGACCGCCTCCCAATCATGCTGAAGGACTGCAATTCTGGCCTCAAGGACTCCATCTTCCTTCTTAATCTCCGCAAGTTCCGCGTCGATTTGCTGAATCACCTTGCTCGTCGAACCCTCAATTGGCGTGCGTTTCAAACGCACACATCGAACCGAAAGATCATTCGATTCAGCAAATAGTGAGCCCGGAATGATCTGGTCCGGAAGACCCGTGACGATGAACTGTTCGACACCTGGTTCGACCTCAACCTCTCTTGTGACAATCGCGGTGTCACGGAAGAGCGTAACACGGGAGACCTTTCCGGAAAGCTCGGGAAATCGGGTCTCCGCATTCTCATCGGGGGCCTCTTGCCCTCTCAAAAACCCACTCTGTCCCAAGCAGCCTATGGCAAAAAACAAGGCCAAAACACCCATTCTCACTGACATCACGCACCACCCAAATGTGAAAGAAAAGACGCATGAATTGTAAGTGTTTTTTTTCGACTGCCTGCCAAGAAACCCCCGCGTCACGCGAACACGTGATTATTAGAATGGCATGCTCACACTCGAACGACACTCAACGTGCTCAGGATTGATTGATGAATTGGGAGAACTTCTTTCTCAACCCGGCCGTAGTTTGGGTTCTTGTCCCGGTATCCGCGATTGTCCTTAGCGGGCTCAGCGGGATTTACAAAATGTACTGCAAACATCAGGAAAGAATCGCCATGATCGAAAATGGCATCCACCCTGATCGACCTGAGCAAACCTACCCCGGCCGTCGAAGCAGCTGACTCAGCGCCGATGCTCGCGGGCGGCCTCAAGCAAAATGCGAGTCAGGACGACCCCTCTCCGAGTTCACGGAGTAAGACAACTACCCGTGAATATTTCCTTCATGGGTCAATAATCCAGTCGCTTGCTAATCGGCGAACCTGCATCGGCTTATCTTCAACCGATTCGATCTGGTAGACGCTTTGAAGTGATCGGCCCCGATAGCGACTTACCAAAACGTACATGCGTTCTTTTTTCCACCGCAAGTAGGCAAATCGCGTATCGGCGAAAGTCATTGCACGAGCGGGATAGTGGTTGTAGCGACGAGGATCTTCGTAGCCGGGAAATGCCCCGGTGTCGATATCTGCTGTTTCATCATCATCGGGCGGGATCACCTCTACGATGTTGTCGAAGTTGTACATCGAGGGGATGGGCTGCTGGATCGCAAATGCGATGAAGGAACTACTGTTGAGGTGAAACCGCTGCATTGTCCATCTAGCGATGGTCGGCATGACCGGCATCAGCAAGAGCCATAATGCGATGACCAGAATCACCGCGAGGAGACTGCTGAACAGCGGATCGTTTCGGATTTCCTTCACATTCACAAGCTACATGGCTTCGATGAGTTGTATGAGAGTCTTACGAACGACTTGCGGATTCGCGTTGCGATTGCGTTTCTTAGCTTGCCCGATCAAGGAACCAACCGCCTGCTGTTTTCCAGCCTTAAAGTCTTCGACTATCTGCGGATTCTCGCTCAATAGTTCGCGGCAAAGATCTTCGATCTCTGAATTGTCGACCGATTCAATCCCCAATGTCTTCACAGCCGCATCAATATCATCGCCACTATCAAGCATGTGGGCCAACACATCGCGAGCTCGACCGTTGTCAATCGCACCGTCGGAAACTCGCTTGACCAGATTCCCCAATGAGGAAGCCCCAATCGGAAAAGCGTCAATCTCGCATCCGTGCTCATTGAGATAACGCATCACGTCCTGTTGAATCCAAGAGCTTGTACGTTTTCCATCGCCAGCTATCTCGGCCGCTGTTTCGTAGAACTCAATCATTGAACGACCAGCATCAACGATGACGGCCGAGTCGTAAGGCTTTATGTTGTACTGAGAGACCAAGCGAGTCTTGGTCTGAGCCGGCATTTCGCCCAATGTCGCTCGGATGGCTTCAACGCGTTCCTTTGAAAGGCGTACAGGAAGAAGATCGGGATCGGGGAAGTATCGATAGTCGGCGGACTCTTCCTTCTCCCTTTGCAGGAATGTCTTGCCGACGGCGTCGTCCCATCCACGCGTCGTCTTTGGTTCTTCCTTGATTGTCTTGCCAGTCTCTTCCCAGTCGTCGAACTGGCGATCAACCTCATACTCGATCGCCCGCTCGACCGCCCGGAACGAATTTAGATTCTTGACCTCGACAATTGGCGTCGCGATCAACCTTCCATCCACGTCAATATGTAGGTTGACGTTGGCATCCACGCGGAGTGATCCTTCCTGCATTTCGCAATCGGAAACTCCCAGGTGCAACATTCGGAGCTTGAGCTCGTGCAAGTAGGCCTTTGCTTGCGACGACGTACGCATATCTGGCTGCGAAACGATCTCCAGAAGCGGAGTCCCACAACGGTTCAAGTCAATCCGTGTGTCGCCACGTCCAGCGGCCTCGTCATGCATGCTCTTGCCAGCATCTTCTTCAAGGTGCGCCCTGACGATCCCGATTCGCACCACGTCCGCCGAATCATCCTCCTCGATATCGATGTAGCCGTCCGCACAAATAGGCAGATCAAACTGACTGATTTGATAACCCTTGGGTAGATCCGGATAGAAGTACTGTTTGCGATCCCACTTCGTCATGGGTGGGATCGAACAATCGAGCCCCAAACCAGCACGAACGGCTAAGTCAAGCGCATATTCATTGATGACGGGCAGAGCACCCGGAAGCCCAAGGCAGACGGCACAAACATTGGTATTTGGCGGCGCACCGAATTGGGTCGAGCAACCACAGAACAACTTTGTCTGTGTCTTTAGCTGAACGTGCACTTCGAGACCGATCACTGTAGTGACGTTATGACTCATGCAACACCTCCGGCGAAAGTCGAGGGACGCTTCAAATGGTGATCCGTTTGAGATTGAAACGCGTTGGCGACAAACAACAGTCTCGCTTCCTCAAGTGCAGGTGCCTGAAACTGCACCGCGAGCGGTAAATCAGACTCATCAACTCCAGCGGGAACGGAAATCGCCGGCAGCCCAGCAAGAGATGCCCCCGTTGTGAACTGGTCGCAGAGATACATGCTGATGGGATCATCAATCTTCTCGCCGAGCTTGAATGCCGGTGTGGGCGTTACCGGACCCAAGATGACATCCACCTGTCCGAAAGCCGCGTCGTAATCGGACTTGATGAGGCGACGCACCTTGAGAGCCTTGTTGTAATATTCATCCGCGTACCCTTCACTTAGCGAATACGTTCCAATCATGATTCGTCGTTTGACCTCGCTTCCAAAACCCTCAGCTCGAGACCGACAGTAGGTTGCCACCAAAGGACCCAGTTCGGAATCGGCAGGCGGGACTCCTCGATGGCCGTAGTGCGCACCTTCATAGCGAGACAGGTTGCTGCTGGCTTCGCTCGGTGCAATGACGTAGTACGTGGGAACAGCGTACTCCGCATGCGGCAATTCAATGTCAATGAGCTCCGCTCCGGCATCGCCTAAGACCTTTCCGGCTCCATCAACCGCCGACCGTATGGATTGGTCGACGCCTTCAGCTTCCATCGCCCGACGCAAAACGCCAACACGAATCCCTCGGAGGTCCGTGGACTGCAAAGCCGAAATCATCGATGGCGGATCGACGTTCAGCGATGTTGTGTCACGTCGGTCATATCCGGAGATTGCATCAAGAATCAAAGCACAATCACCCACCGAAGAGGTCAATGGCCCCGCTTGATCGAGGCTGCTCGCAAAGGCAATTAACCCATAGCGACTCACACGCCCGTAGGTCGGTTTCATTCCCGTGACGCCACACATAGCCGCCGGCTGACGAATCGATCCACCGGTGTCGGTTCCTATCGAGAGAGGAACCATGCCCGCCGAAACACAGGCCGCGGCCCCTCCCGAGGAGCCTCCGGGGATCCGTTCAGTGTCCCATGGGTTCCGAGTGACCCCGAAGTAGCTCGTTTCGGTCGACGCTCCCATCGCGAACTCATCCATGTTGGTCTTCCCAATGATGATAGCACCGGCGGAACGCAGTCTTTCAACAACCCCTGCATCATACGGAGGTCGAAAATTCTCCAGCATCCTCGAGGAACAAGTCGTCGGCATGTCCGCGGTGCACAGAACGTCTTTCACCGCGACAGGGATTCCCGCCAACGGTCCGAGTGTCTTACCGGCGGATCGGTCAGCATCGAGCTTCTTGGCCGTCTCGCGCGCTCCATCAGCATCGACATGTGTGAATGCGTTGATCGTTGGGTCTAGTGATTCGATGGCCGACAAAGATCGGTCGACAAGCTCCGACGAAGTGATTTCGCCAGTAGACAAAAGACTCGCCAGTTCGGTGGCGGGCAAAAAATCCATGGGCCAGTTAGGATCCGTTTGAGAGGTTTGAAGTGACTGAAAGCAGGACGCTTGTGGTTGTGCAAGTCGGCCAAAAAAGGCTCCGTGCCCCGGATACGAGCCTAACGGGTGGAGGGGCCGAGCAAAAACCTGTTTCCATCGCGAACTTTCCCGGTGCCGTCGCGGCTACGCCGTATTCGGCCCACGGCTCACTTGATTCTCGGCTATCCATATCAATCCAAATGCTACAGGTCTGGGGGTCCAATTATTGAACATTAGCCTCCAATGCGAAACAGACCTATTGAATACTAGCCGAGTGGCAGTTTCAGCCTGGCAACACAGCCCGCCAAAGCAGGCTCCAGCAAGACGTCTCCATGATGCAACCTCGCGATGCGGTAGGCTCGGCACAACGACAGGCCCAAGCCGCGCCCCGCTTCCCGCCCACTGTAGTACGGATCGAAGGCATGTTGAGTGGCTTCACGCGATAAGCCGGTTCCGCTATCGGCGACTTCGATGACCACCCAGGCGTCTTCCTTCTGAAGACGAACGACTACCCTGCCCTTCCCCGAGATTGCATCAAGCGAGTTGCGGATCAAAACTGAAATGGCATCGGCCAGCATGTCCGCATCACCATTGAACTTGCTCTCACCGATAACGGGCAAAAACTCAAGTTCGACACCTGTCTTCTCGGCAACTTCGATTCGGTCATCGACAACGCGACGAACGAGATCAACTAAGTCGAAGATATCGGGCTTCAATTCCGGTGGATTTGCATAGAACATCAAATCCGCAATCATTCCATGCGCTCGATAAACCTGATCGATGACTTTATCGAGCGAGCGTTGGATTTCGACATCCTCCACCTGTCGCTGGATTGCCTGAGCTCGAGTCGAGATATTGGCCAATGGATTATTGATCTCGTGAGACAATCCATAAGCCGCTTGCCTTAGAGATGCCATCTTTTGGCGGTGCAGTTGACGATCAAAACTCTCTCGGAGAGTCACTTGTTGCTGCATCTTCCGAGCCAAGCCCTGCAGCAAATCATCGCTTGTAGTTCTTTGACTTGCCGACGCATTCGAACGATCATCGATTACTGATGGCCACTGGCTACGCCATGCAGCGCTAATGCGTGGACCGGTTGTCTCCAGCCAGAGCGTTGCGTCGTCCATCCAACGCCCGATTGGCAAGGTAGCAAAGTGATTGGTCAATCGCCGAAATCGATCCACCACCTCCTCGGTTTCCGCTGGTGCCCCCAACGCCAGATCACCAAAGGTCAATTGACGGACCAAGCCATCAACGAGAGTCCTAGCAAGAGTCTCAATGCCCACGGCGGAGCCAGACGCCGCGGTTGTTTGTAGAGCAGCGTAAATTAACAGTGGCGGGTCCGAAGCGAGGACATCGATCAGCTCATTTTGAAGCTGGGAAGGAAGACGATTCCAGTTGCCGATTGTCTGTTCGTGGCCGTCACCGCGGTACCACAGTTCGCATCGGAGTAAAATACGGGCGAGTGTATCGGTGGCTTCACCACTACGTGGCAACCACCATCGTTCCGAACCGCGGCGAATGCAAGGCAACCATTTCATCAGGAAGTGTCGCCCAATCCTCCGGAATGGTGCGTTTTTCTGGAATCATCACGCAACGATAAATGACAGCTCACTGAGCCAAATGCAGCTCCAAAACGCACGGTCTCGGAGAAACCAGCGAGAGTCAAAATGCACTAACCATCAACTGCACGTTCAATCTCGAGCAGCTCACAAGCCCTTGCCACAAGATCATCGATCGCGAATGGCTTTTGCATGAAGTCATTTGCCCCAGCGGCCTTAAGCCCATCCACTTTGCTGTGCTCAACCATTCCCGAAATGCAGAGAATCTTGACCATATCCATGGAGGGATCGCTTCGCACCCGCTGGCAGACCTCTTTGCCATTGATATCCGGAAGCATCACATCGAGGACGACGAGGTCGGGACGAAACTCCTTCACGCCCATTCCCGCGTCAAAACCGTTATTGGCGGTTCTGATCTCAAAATGGCCATCTCGCTGGAAACCATCCTGCATCAGGTCCACGAGATCCTGATCGTCATCAACGATCAAGAGCTTCTTCTTGCCATCCTCAAGAGCGTCCGTCGGAATTCCATTGTCTTTCATGAACAGATAGAGCTGCTCACGCGGTATACGTCGGAATTTGCTGCCCGGGACGCGGAAGCCCTTGAGCGATCCGTTGTCAAAACAACGAATGATCGTTTGTTGGCTTACCTTGCAAATCTTTGCGGCTTCACCTGTGGTGAAGACTGTTTTAGTGGTCATGTCAGAAACATCCTCCCTGCATGACAGACGGTGGTTTGGTAATAGAGCTGGATTTTCCCTTAACCCTCTCTAGCAGACTTGCCACGTCCCCGCATACGTCATTTCCGCACGTATTTTACGCGAGGCCCGCAAGCAACAAGAAACTCCTGTTCTCGCTTAATTGCCAAGCTTGCCAGCTTTCCGCGGATTCTACCGTTTTGTTCAGCTGTGGCAATTGGAATATTTTGTTTGGCAAAGTTTCAAGCTTTCGACAAACTGTTTTGCTAGCAAATCGTCCTTGGTTATCGCCGTTCCAAATGCGCCAAAACGAGCGCAAGGTCCGCAGGCGTGATGCCGCTTATTCGCTTGGCCTGGTCCAAATTCAATGGTCGCACACGAGCTAGCTTTTCACGTGCTTCCGTCCTCAAGGATCCGATCGACTCGTAATCAAAAGTTTTGGGAATGGACTTCTCAGACAATCGACGTTGCTTCTCCACTTCGAACTTTTGACGTTCGACATATCCCTCGTATTTGATGTCATAAAGACACTGCTGAGCCGCCTCGTCATCGATCTCGCCTAAAGCCGAATCAATTTCGCACATCACCCCCCAATCCACCTCGGGACGCCGCAAATAAACATCACCACGCACATCACCGACGCGTATCGCCTGCAATCTCTCGATTGCCGCTTCGAGCTGTGACATTTTCTCGTTGAAGCGACGCCGTCGAGCAACGTCGACCAATCCAAGCTCATCAGCCATTGGTGTCAAACGACGGTCCGCGTTGTCCTGTCGGAGCAACAACCGATACTCGGCACGACTGGTGAACATCCGGTACGGTTCATCCGTTCCCGCGGTTACCAAATCATCAACCAAAACGCCAATGTAAGCCTGGTCGCGAGTGGGCACCCAAGGCGTCTTGCCGCTGATCACCCGCGTCGCATTTAAACCCGCGATCAACCCTTGACCAGCTGCCTCTTCATAGCCGGTTGTTCCATTGATTTGGCCGGCAAAGAAAAGACCTTGGACTCGCTTCGACTCGAGATGCGGCCAGAGCTGTGTCGGGGGACAAAAATCATATTCAACCGCGTATCCATAACGCATAATCTGCGCGTGCTCGCATCCAACGATGTGCTTGAACATCTCATCCTGGACGTCACGGGGCAAGCTCGTTGAAATCCCGTTCACATAGACTTCATTCGTCTGGTGACCCTCGGGCTCTAAGAATAGCTGATGAGATGTCTTGTCCGCGAAGCGTACAACCTTGTCCTCAATCGATGGACAATAGCGTGGACCGCGAGAATCAATCTGACCACTGTACATTGGTGCCCGCGATAGATTCGCCCGAATTAGATTGTGTACCGCTTCATTCGTGTGTGTGATGTAGCATGGAATCTGTGTTTGCTCGATTGAGCTAGACATGAACGAGAAAGCTTGTGGATCCTCATCACCGGGCTGCACTTCCGTCCGATCAAAATCAATCGTCCGCGCGTTGAGACGTGCGGGCGTACCGGTCTTGAAACGATCGAGCTCAAATTCAAGACGATCCAATGCACCAGAGATTCCATGAGTTGTGCCTTCGCCTCCGCGTCCACCAGCCGTCTGCGATTCACCAGTGTGCATGACTGCCTTGAGAAACGTACCAGTGGTTAGGATCACCGCTGGCGCTTGATAGACGGCACCACCCCGGACCGAAACACCAATGATTTTGGTTTGCCCTGACGCGGATTCAGTCAGCAAATCTTCAACGGTTTCCTGGCGAAGATCTAAATTTGTAGTCTGTTCGATCTCGAGCTTGATGAATTGCTGGTACGCGCGCTTATCGGCCTGTGCACGCGGGCTGTGCATCGCCGGGCCTTTACGACGATTGAGCATGCGAAACTGAATCGCCGTCGCGTCGATCGCCCGCCCCATCAGCCCCCCAAGTGCATCCACCTCACGGACGATCTGGCCTTTGGCCACTCCGCCTATTGCGGGATTGCAAGACATCTGGCCAACGGTGTCCAAATTGGTCGTCAATAACGCGGTACGAGCTCCAAGGCGAGCGGCGGCCGCGGCAGCCTCCGTGCCGGCGTGTCCCGCACCAATGACGATCACGTCGTAGGAGTAGTTCACCGTTGTCATAGGAGGTCCGAAGGAAACAAGTTTTCTGCAGAATTTTTTGGAAAATGCCGATTCTTACGATGCGGAATTTACATTGCGATCATGAAACCACCACCGGCTTTTAAACGAATCGATGCCACAAATAATCGATCTTCGCAGAAATGCAGGGCTGGCTTGGTGCCTCTGGCTAGCCTCCACATTCTCCCTGGCTTCGCCTTTAGCCGCGCAGGAGCGATTCGTCCTCGGCTCCCGTTCGTTTACTATTCCGTACACCGTTGAGGCGGGAAACACGCCTCGGGACATTCATCTCTTTTTTATTCCTGGCGTTCAAAAAGTCAGACCCGGTGAAGATCCCGCCGCGACACTGAATTGGCAGTGGAGTGATTCGCGCCAAACCGGCATTTCGTCGGTATCATCCAATCGATCGACCACGAGTTCGAAGCCAAAAGACACACCGACGGAGTTCCGTTTTGATGCGCCAGCTGACGGGCTCTATTGGTTCTCAACCTGGATCTCTGACGGCATTGATACACGCCCTGACCCATCCGGTCTCAAGCCTGAACTCGTGATCCAAGTGGATACGACGGCACCCAAGATCGAGATCATGGCCGATAGCGATGGCGATGGCCGAATACGTGGTGAAACGAAGATCGAAGATCAGACCACATCCAAGGTCCAGGTGCGTTACATCACCGAAAGCATGGAAAGTTGGAAGTCGATTGATGATGGCGAAGTTCGCAAGATTGGCACGAACCACTATGGATTTGCATTCGAGCCCGCCGATGACTGGAAGCAGCTGTCGGTTCAAATCATCGCCGTCGACGAGGCTGGAAACCAGCACTTCACCGACAAGGGTGTCATTCGGCCTCGCGTCGCCAATCGTTCGCCCGATCGGTTTGCTGACGCTCGATTCAATGCGACCGGCAACGCCGCATTGCCACAATTCGCGATGCCTGGCCCAACGGGCCTTGATCTTCCACCCGACGATGGTGCAAGCGTTGAAAGTTTGCCGACTCCAGCCGACCCTTTCGAGTCGGTCCCAACACCTTCGGGCACTTCGATTCGCCAAGATTTATCGCTTCCGTCGCTGGTTGAGCAACGTGAAGAACGCGAACGTCGACAAAGAGCCGCGTTGGAGAAACAGCGTTCTCTACCGCTGAAAAACGCGATTAAATCGATGAATGAACCAAGCTTGCTACCGCCAGGACTCGAAAATGCACCGGAGGACATTGCAACGCCCAACCCACGTCTCAACGAAAAGAACGTAAAACCAGCGGGTCCACAAGCGCGCCCAAATCAGACGGAGCGACTTCTTGCACTCCGACCAACCCTCCAAACTCAGGTCCCCATTCGCTACAGCGCCTCGAACAGATTCAGCTTGGACTATGTCCTGGAAGCGGTTGGAGCAAGAGGCGTTAACGCTGTGGAGTTATACGGAAGTCTGAACGAGGGCCGATCTTGGAAGCTCTGGGGGCAGGACCCCGATCTGAAGAGCCCATTTGATATCGAGGTTCGCGAAGAAGGAGTCTTCGGTTACCGAATCGTAGTTGCTAGTAACAGTGGTCTGGCAAGCCCACGTCCCATCGCTGGACAGCGTGCCGACATCATCGTCGTGGTCGACCAAACCAAACCCGAGCTCCGAATCACCGAAGCCCAGTACGGACGAGGTGACGCCACGGGTGCACTCGTCATCGACTACGTATGCCAAGACCCCAACCTGACCGAGCGTCCGATCAGTTTGGCTTACGCTGAAAACCAAGATGGTGATTGGATCACGATCGCCGGGGGCCTTCGCAATACCGGCCGATACGTATGGCCGGCCGACCCCAACCTGCCTCGAGCTTTCTACCTACGGATCGACGCGAAAGATGCTGCTGGCAATGTCGCGACCGAGATCCTGGACGATCCCATCGACGCACAAGGCTTGGCGCCTAGGGCTCGCATCCAGGGAATTCAGACTGGGTTCTAGACTTGGATTCTTCCCTTTCAGGGAACAACAGATCCAAACACCCATCCTAGTCCTCGCGCGATCACTGCCGCGAACGCTGCACTGCCGGCAAGACTCGAAGGACCGCCTAGACAAAGCAACCACGAAGCGGACGACAGGTCTTAGTGCAGGGTAAGTGAACCTAACTCTGGCACACGTTCACGCTACCAGGTTGGCCAATGCCCCGAGCTGCCGCATCCCTCACGTGCCCCCGAGCTGCCGCATCCCTCACGCTGGCCCAATTACTTTTCAGCTTGCAATCAGGCATGACAAGCGTAGCGATAAATAAACTTGCAGACGGCTAAAGCCTACACTCCAACCACTTTGAGGACCTTCTCGTGCAAGACGCCGTTGGAGCCAATTCCATTACCACTTCGTACAGTTGGTTTGCCATTCCAGTCGGTAAAGCGCCCGCCGGCTTCTTCAATGACGGGCGAGATTGCGGCGATGTCCCATGCGTTGGCCAATGGATCGATCATCAAATCTGCTCGGCCGGTTGCGACGAGCAAATAGCCATAGCCGTCGCCCCATGAGCGTGTGATCGAACACTCTTTTTCAAGACTCGAATAGACATCCCGACGACTGATTTCATCAAACAGATCAACTTGCGAAACAACAAATACCGCGTCGCTAAGGTGATCACGGGAAGAGACCTTGGCTTGTTTCCATGTCTCATCTCCTTTACGCGTCCAAGCCCCCGCTCCCTTGGCCGCCACGACGATCTCATCCAAGGCCGGTATATAGATCGCCCCCGCAAAGGGCTCTCCATCGACGAGCAAGGCGAGCAATGTGGAATAGAGAGGCACTCCCGAAATGAATGAACGTGTGCCATCGATCGGATCAACGATCCACCCAAAACGGCTGTTTCCCTGTCGATCATCGAACTCCTCGCCTTCCATGGTGTCGTCGGCAAAGAACTGACCGACATGCTCACGCACGATCTGCTCGGCCTCGCGATCCGCGATCGTCACAGGTGAGTCGTCCTTTTTTGATTCAAAGCGAAGATTTTCGCTTTGAAAATACTTGAGCGTGTGGCTACCGGCCTTACTAACCATCATCATAAGATGCTCAACACGCTTGGCCACCTCAGGATCATTCTGCCAATCGGCATCATCTTTCCATGGTGGATTGAAAGCTGGCTGCAAAGACATTGAATGAATCTCTATTTGGTTACGGTTACTTCTTCGTCGATCGCATCTTCATCCATCGTGCTTTCGCCGGGCTGAGGAAAAAACAACGACTGGACCATCAGCATGACGGCGCCGACGACCAATAAGGAATCGGCGATATTGAAATTCGGCCAGGGATCAAAAAATGGCATGCCTTCCAGACGAAACAAGATAAAGTCGCGGACGCCGCTCTTCCACTCTTGGGGATAGGTGGGCTGCCACCACATCCCTAGTCGATCGTAGAGATTGCCCAGGATCCCTCCAGCAACCAACCCCAGGGCGACCGTCAACCAACGTGACTGAATCGCTCCGAAACGGAAGAGCCACACAGCCAACCCGATGCCCGCGACGATCGAGAAGAGAGCGAACCAGGTGCCCTGCCCCGCTCCGATGCCGAAAACGGCTCCAATATTGACGGCCGTCTGGAACCCAAAAATACCTTCAATGATCCAGTAGGGGTCCGACTGACCAGGCAGTCCAAGAGCCACAAAGACCGAG